>NZ_JAWDXO010000047.1 GCF_032477075.1 Fusobacterium sp.
TTCTCTTTCCAGCTGTATTCTAGTTAAAAGATCACTTTTTGTTTCCTGAATATCTTCTGCTGTTATTCCTGCACTTAAAGATATTCCTCCAGTTATCATGAAGGCTATCAAGAGTGAAAGAGAATAACTAACTTTTCTTTTTAAAAATCTCTTTAAAGATTTTTCTATGTCACCTTTTCTCATAAAATCTTCCCCCTATATTAATTTCCTACCTTTACTTTTTGTTCCATCTTATCTAATCTGCTCAAGTATTCATTAAGTTTTTCATTTTCAAGTAAAATAAGTTCAATTTCATTATTATTAGTTTTAAACTTATCATATACTTCATCAAATTTCTGACTTAAAAATACTCTATTTTCATTTGGTTCCTCCCCTAAGATTTCTTCAAGCTTCATGATTTCTTCTTCTTCCATTTTCAAGAAAGCCATTCTTTCCTTTCCTATTTCAAAAGCTGCTCCTGCTGCTGCTATTTTAGCTTCTGGAGTATTTTCACTTCTGAATACTTTCTCTTCAAGAGATTCATTCATATCTCTTCTGATATCTTCTAATATCTTTTTCCCCTTTTTTTCCTCTTCTTTTTCTGCTGCTATTCTGGCTTTTTCTCCATCTTCAATAGCTTTTTGCCTTTCCTTTTCTTCAGTCTGTATTTCTCTTCTTATCTGTTCAAGAACTTTTCTGCCCTCTTTTTCACTTATTTCCTGTGAATAAACTGCTGTAATTAGACAAGATAAAAAAAGAGATAACATCGCTATTTTTCTCATCTTTCCCTCCTTAAATTATGCTTAAATTCTTTTTGTATATTTGACAAACAAAAATACTAAAAACAAAGTTTTTAGATATATATGGTATACATTTTTCACTAAGAAAATATATACTTATTTTGTTATCATATACACATTGTAACATAAAAAAAAATCACATACAAATAAAAAGAATATATATCATGTGTAATTTTAAATAAATATTTTTTTATTTAGATTTATAGTATACAATAGATTGTAATTTTTTTTATATTTTACATATGTAATTTTATTTAGATTTATTTATTTTATAAATTACTTTAAATATAAGGTAACATATACTACTGTTTTCTAAAAAAATCTCTGTTATAGTGTTTATATGGATAATATAAAATTAGGAAGGACAAATATGGAAATAAATATTTTGAAAAATATTCCTCATGAATAAATAACTGTTTTAAAAGATTTAGTTACAGTACGAGTAGGGTAAATAGTAAGTAAAACTCTTGTTCAAAACAATGCAGTAAGCTTGACTTGATTTGCTTTTGATAAAAGTGAGTAAATAAGTACCCACGAATCTTCAGGAGAGCTATGGTAACTATTTTTAGAAGGAACAGGAGCTTTTACAGTAGATGGAAAAAAATATATTTTAAATCAGGAGGGAAACTCTTGTAATGCCTGCAAAAAAACTCATTCAATTTTTGCTCAAGAATCATTTAAAATGTTTCTTACAGTTGTTTTCCATAAAAATAATTAATTAAATATAAAAGGACACTCATTTGAGTGTCCTTTTATATTTGTATCCCTATACCCATAGATACCAGAAGAAAGGTTATTATTATTATACTTATAATTATTGAAGCTGAACTTGTAAAACCTGCTATTCCAACATCTCCATCACATCTTTCAGTAAATACTGCTGACAGCGCTGAAACTGGGGCGAATACTGCTATTGCCAATACTTGACGTATTTCCAATGGAAAGGGCATGAACTTATAAAACAACAATGCCATTATTCCAGAAGCTATATATCTCACTGCCAATATAAACCCAGCCTTTGAAAGATAATCATATCTGAATTTTATCTCAAACATCATTCCTATCATAAGCATGGAAACAAATCCATTGGCAGCTCCTATCACTGAGGTCACGGAAATTATCTCTTCAGGTATATGGATATTCAACAAAGCCAATACCAACATACTTGTATATGTTACAAAGGGAACTGATGAAAAAAGTCTTTTTATAGACTGTAAAAAAGAAGCTTTTTCTCCAGTTTTTATTACTGCAGATGTCACTGCGTAAGAACCTCCAGTACAGCTTATAGAATTTCCTATATCAAACATACATACTGCTACTACTCCAAATGCTCCCAGAAAGTTCTGAACAAAGGGCAGAGTAAATGCTCCTATATTATATCCTGATAAATTAAGCATATATAATGCCCTTACTTTATCTTCTTTTTTCTTTGAAAGAATATATCCTAGAACTATCATTACCATATTACATCCAAGTCCTAGAAGTACAAGTATAAAGAGTGAATCTTCTTTTTGAAAACTTCCAAAGCTAGTGATTATTGCTGCTGGAAGAGTTATATTTATAACTATCTTTGTTACTATTCTATAATCATCTGGTGCAAAGAATTTTCTTTTTTTCAACACATACCCCATTATTATGATAAAGACAAAAGCTGAGGCTTTCATCAGAACTTGTTTCATAAAACTTCCCCCTGTCATTTGATTTTTAATATTTGATATTATATACCCTTTTCTTTCATTTAACTATAATTATGTAAAAAAACCTTTTAAAGATTTTAAAGTAATATAAAATATATACTTTCTGTTTTTTTATGAATCATTGTTTTAATTGTAAAATAATTAAAATAAGTATATACTTTATATGTAGAATAAATATACAGGAGGATAAAATTATGCCAGAATTGTTTTACCAAAAACCAGAGATATATAGAATTCTTGTACCCTTACCAGAAAATCCATTAAAAACTTTAAATTCTTACTTAATAAAATCAGAGAATAGAAATCTATTAATTGATACTGGTTTTAATCGTCCAGAATGTTATGAAGCTCTTATAGAAAATTTGAAAAAATTAAATGTGGATATGGAGAAAACAGATATTTTTTTAACTCATCTGCATTCTGATCATACTGGGCTTATAAATAAGATTGCTCATGAAAATAGTAAAATCTATATTGGAAAAACTGATTATGAATATATAGTTGAAAATCTAAAAGGTTTAAATTGGAAAGAGTCAGAGAAAAGATTTGCTTCTGAAGGTTTCCCTTATGAAATAATAGAAAGATTGAGAAAAACAAATCAAGCAAGAATTTTTGCTCCAGATGGAATATTTGAATCAATTTCACTTGAGGATGGAGATAAATTTAATATTGATAAATTAGAATTTACTGTTATTCTTACTCCAGGACATACACCTGGTCATACATGTCTGTATTTAGAAAAAGAAAAACTTCTATTTTCAGGAGACCACATTCTTTTTGATATAACTCCAAATATAACTGCATGGTTAAAAGTAAAAGATTCTTTGAGAGATTACATCAGCAGTTTAGAAAAAATAAAAAGATTTGAAATAAAGAAAACTTTTCCAGGACATAGAACACCTTCTGAAGATATTTACAATAGAATAGATGAGATAGTAGAGCATCATAAATCTAGACTATTAGATACACTTGAAGTAATCAAAGAACATTCCAATGGATTAACAGCATATGAAATAGCCAGCTTAATGAAATGGAATATGAGAGGAAAATCATGGTCAGAATTTCCAGATAATCAAAAATGGTTTGCTGTTGGAGAAACATTGTCTCATTTAGATTTTTTAATCAATGAAAATAAAATAGTTAAATTTAAAAGTGATGACATATACAAATATAAATTAAAATAAAATCTTTTGTAAAAAAACTAGTTTCAAGTGAATTTTTATATCACTTTTAACTAGTTTTTCTTTATTTTATTATTTTATATTTCTGCTAAAGCCACTTAACATTATTAAATCTTCTAAAAGTTCATTTTTAGGTGTAACAGAAGAATATTCTAATACCAAATTTGCAGCTGGTGTTTTCTCATAAATATTCTTTATTATCTCTTTAAAATCAAACTTTCCATTAAAAACTGATTGATGAGTATCCTTTTCTCCATTATTATTATGGAGATGGTATCCTATTATATCATCTTTCAGTATTTCTATTAAAATTTTCATATTCCAGTTATTTAATAGAGCATGTCCTATATCTATAAGGGAATAAAATCCATATTTTTTTATGAGTTCAATATATTCTTCCTGATTATACAGCATATTTTTTCTGATTCCTACATTTTCTACTGCTATCTTTACAGATTTTTTTTCAGCTATTTTTACTATTTCTTTTATTCTATTTTCTATTATATTTTTATCAATTTCATTTTCTAAAGTTTCATTAGTATGAAGTACCAGAAATTCCCCTTTATATTTTTGGGTTATATCTATAGCTTTTTTAAAATCTTCTAGTATTTCTTCCCAGTTTTTTTCCGATACTGTAAGTTTAAAATATCTATATGGTCCATGAAATGAAACATTTTCCATTGAATAATTTTCAAGAATTTTATTTAACTTTTCAGTATGTTTCTCATCATGAGATTCTATAAAAAATTCTATATTTCTTATTTTATTATCCATAAAAAAATTTATTGTATCTTCATAGTTGTCACTGGCACATATAAGATCACTAACATATATTTTATTCATATTTTCTCCATTCATACTAATTACTTTATAAGTTTCATAATTTCATTTTGTGCTTCTTCAAGAGCTTCATTTGCTGGTTTTTCACCACTTAATATAATATCTCTGGCATCTATAAGTATCTGTTCTGCCTTTAATCCATTACTTCCTGAAAAACTTGCCCATTGTCCCATATCCGGCATTTGGCTCGCTGCTACACTCATTAATTTATTTTCAGTAAGAAATCTGTCTATTCCTGTTCCCTTTTCCACAATAGTAGGTGGCAGATATCCTGTACCTTTAGTCCATTTTTCAGTAGAATCAGCACTTAAAAGAAATTTCATAAATCTCCAAGCTGCCTGTTGATCCTCTGGTGATTTTGCCATTATCATAAGCATATTACCTCCAGCTGGAAGTTTTCTTTCCTTTCCATCAAATAATGGGAACTTTGCTCCTCTTAAGTCAAATTTAGCACTTGATTCAAAGTTTTCTCTTTTACCAATTGTTGTCACTACCATCCCCAGTTTTCCATTTAGAAAAGTCTGGAATCCTTCATCATTACTTGCATGTATTGCTGATTTATCCTTTACCATATCTGCTGTGAGCTGATAAGCTTCTGCTGATTCTTTTGATGAAAATGTAGGTATTGTGACTCCATTTTCCACCTTCAGCATCTGTCCTCCATTTCCTTCTAACAAAGCCTGTTGAGCCCAGTTATCAGCATATTCCTGCATGAAGAACCCTGGATTTCCAGTTTTCATCTTTATTGTCATAGCTGCTTCTGCCACTTCTTTCCAAGTCTTTGGAGGAGTATCTGCATTAAGTCCTGCTTCTTTAAATAAATCTGCATTGATATACATAATAGGATTACTTATAGAATAAGGTATCCCCACCTGCTCTCCATTTACCTGTCCAAGTTCAAGAATATTAGGAAGGAAATTTTTATCAAGAAAGTTTTTATCCTCTGGAAAATATTTATTTATAACATCCTGTGCTGGTGTATATTCAAAATTATCCTTTGCATAGTTTAGATATGAATACCCCATTTGAACTATTGCAGGGTATTTATTTGAAGCTATTGATACCTGAAGATTTTGAGTAAGACCTTTGTACATATCAGGATTAAATTTCTCAACTACCTGAATATCTTTATTCTGTTCATTAAATTCTTTGATTAGTTCTTTTATAGCCCCTCCTCCAAAAGTTTCTGAAGCTACATGCCAGTATTCTATCTGAACTGGTTTTTTCTCTTGTGCTGTATTTTCAGTTGATGTTTTTTCTCCCTGTGAACATGCAGCCATGAACATCATTGTTCCTAATATCAATCCATTTTTCAAATTTGCTTTCAATTTCTTTCCTCCTGTTAAATATTTATTTAAATTTTTATTATTCCATTTCTATATTATTTTCAGTAGCTATATCAAAGAAAAGCATATTTTTCTTTGTAAACTTTATATACACATCTTCATATCTTTTAAAATCACTGTCATTTGGTACAGAGGCCATAACTTTTTCTTCACCATTTACTGTTATCAGCAGACATTTCTGACTTCCATAATTTTCTATTTTAGCTATATTTCCCTTTATACTGTTTTCAGATTTATCTCTGCTCACTTTTACATATTCAGGTCTGATACCCAGATATACCTCTCTTCTTTTCTCAATAAGTTCTCTTTTTTCATCAGATAACTTTATTGTATTATTTTTAAATAGAATATCCCCTTCATTTATATTTGCCCTGAGTATGTTTATCTGAGGTATTCCTATAAATTTAGCTACAAATACATTTACTGGATTGTTATATATTTTCTCAGGAGTATCTATCTGCTGAAGATATCCTTTATTTAATACTGCTATTCTGTGACCTATTGTCATAGCTTCTATCTGGTCATGAGTCACATATACAAATGTAGGTCTGTACAGATTATGAAGTTTTACAAGTTTCTCTCTTGAGGTATTTCTCAGCTGTACATCAAGATTTGATAAGGGTTCATCTAAAAGAAAGAATGGAGACTGTTTCACAACAGCTCTGCACAGAGCAACTCTCTGTCTTTGCCCTCCTGAAAGTTCTTTAGAATATCTTTTTTCCAATCCTTCAAGATTTAATATCTTCAATGCCTCTCTGGCTCTTTTTTCTATCTCTTCTCTTTCTACCTTATTCATCCTAAGACCAAATGTTATATTATCCCAGACAGTCATATGAGGATAGAGAGCATAGTTTTGAAATACCATTGCTACATTTCTTTCTCCAGCTTCTATATCATTCATTAATTTATCTCCAAAATACAATTCCCCTGATGTTATTTTTTCAAGACCTGCTATCATTCTTAATGTGGTACTCTTTCCACACCCAGATGGACCTAAGAGAACAAGTCTCTCTCCTGGATTAATTTCCAGATTGAGATTTTTTACTACTTGAGTACTTCCATAGTCTTTACATACATTTTTAAACATTATACTGCTCATTTTGTCTCCTTTTAATTATCCTTTTATTCCCGACTTAACAAAGCTAGTCATTATCATTCTCTGGCAAAATATGTATAGAATTATTGGAAAAATTATAGTCATTCCAGCTATTGCCATAGTTATTCCCCAATTATTTCCTCCTTCTGAACTTATGAACATCTGAAGTGCAAGAGATAATGTATAGTTTTCCTTGCTGCTCAGTATTATCAAGGGCCAGAAATACTCGTTCCATGAATTGATAAAGAACAATATTCCCATTGCTATTATAGAATTTTTTATCATAGGTATTATGAGATGTATCAAAGTTCTTGTTTCAGATATATTATCTATTTTAGCTACCTCTAAAAGAGATTTTGGTATTCCTCTCATATTCTGCATCATTAAAAGTATTCCTAAAGCATCTGCTAACTGAGGAAGAATGACTCCAAAACTAGTATCCAATATCCCCAGTTTTGACACAGTTAAATAGTTTGGAATCATTGTTACTGTAAAAGGAACAAACAAAGTAATCAATATCATTGAATAAATTATTTTCTTCCCTTTAAATTCCTTATATGTCATGACATAAGCTGCCATAATACTTGTAATTATTTTTCCCAAAGTGACCATTGCTGAAATAAAGAAAGTATTCCATATATATTTTATTATTGGAACATTATTCCATATGTGTTTATAGTTTTCAAGTGTAATTACTGATGGAATCAGTTTTAAAGGTTCAGAAAATACCTGATCCATACTTTTCAGTGATATAGAAAGCATATATATCAAAGGAAATATCTGCAAGAGAATAATTATAAAAAATAATATATGCCATTTTTTTTCTCTAGTTTTCATAATATACTCCTTTTTCCAGTATTTTTATCTTCAGACTTATCAATACAAAGAAAAACAGAGTAGTGATTATAGCCAGTGCCGAAGCCCTTCCTGTCTGAAAAAAGGTAAAAGCATACTGATATATACTGTATACAAGGTTTGTACTTCCATTATTTGGTCCTCCCTGAGTAAGGACATTTATAGGGACAAACACCTGTTGAAGTCCATATACTACTGTCATTATTGACACATACAAAGCTGTGGAAGATGTCATTGGAAGTACTATATATATAAATATTTGAAGATTAGAAAGCTTATCTATTTTGGCACTTTCTATTAATTCTGATGGAACTTCCAGTATCCCTGCTAAAAGAAGTATCAAATTATATCCAAATATTTTCCATGCGGTTATAATGCTCACCAAAAGAATTACCAATCCATTGGTTTTCAGCCAAAATAGAGATTCTATCCCAAATAATTCATAAACTTTTGATATAGGCCCTGACATAGGATTGAAAAGCCATAAGAACACCAGAGAAGCTACCACAAGGGAAATTATACTTGGAAAAAATATCATTGCTCTATAGAAGCTTTTTAATCTGCTGATAAGCAGTGCCAGTGCATAAGCAAATACATATGGCAGTATGAAATTGAATATTCCTAAAAATATTATATATAGGAATGTATTTCCCAGAGATTTGTATATAACTGAATCAGTCAATATATTTGTATAATTATCCAGTAATATAAATTTCTTATTTTTACTTATCATATTCCAGTCAAAAAAACTGAGATAAATAGTTCTCAATATAGGCCAGAAAACAAATGCAGTAAAAATTCCTATAGCTGGAACTAAAAGCGCAATCATGTAATTTTCTTTTTTTATTTTCAACTAAACCTCTCCTCAATATTTATTATTTTTATATTGAAATATTAGCACCTTTATGTAAATAAAATATAAAATTAATGTATAATAACAGTAAAAACTTTTTTACAGTTATTTTACATTTTATCAATCATCCAAATAGAAAAAAGAGATTGAAATGCCTATCAATCTCTTTTTATATTATTTTATACTGTTATTGTCTACCAGCCTGTAACTAATAAATTTCTAGCTGCTTTTTTACTGCATTTCTGATATTTTGAGTAAGCTTCTGCTCCTCTCTCTCTTATTTTTTCATTATCCTCTTTTTTCAGATAGCCATTTACTGCTGTATGAATAGTATATGCTTCTGGTGCCATACGTCCTGTTGTCCATATTAAAGGATTGACATTTGCAGAATTTAAATGTTTAGAAAAATAAAGTTTGCTGTAACAGGCAAGTATAATTATATCTCTTTTTTTCTTGTCTTTATTTACATATTTATTTCTGATATTAAAGTCCATAAGTCCATTATGGCCAATATATGATATTAAACCAGCATTGCCACCTATTCCAATAGTTTTTCCATTCAGCTCTATTGTATCTTTTTCTATTCCAGAACCAGCACTTAAGAAATCTTTTGTACACTCTTTAATATACTTGCCATCATAGGCATCTGCTATGAGATAGGTATCTTTTTCTGTTATATGTTTAAATATAACCCTTTCAAGTACTATAGAATTTAATTTTTCCGATTTTACCAGCTTCCATTCCTTACTTCTTTTAAAATAGGTTTTTATCCCATAAGCACAGCCCCAGTAAAGATTATTTTCTGAATCCTGTCCATTTCCTATTTTTTCTGGTACCTTAACTATTCCCTGATATTTGTTATCACAAAGAGCTACAAAGATATGTATTGATTTAATTTCTTTATTTTTATCTTGACTATCTGCCTTTAAAGTGAAGCTATAAAAAATTAGAAAACCAAAAATAAAAAATATTCTCATTTTTTTCATAATTTCTCCATATCTTCCCATTTTAAAGTGCTGTACCTTTAGTAGGAACAAAAAAATGCGACATATCAACTTTTTCAAGCTCCAGCAGTTTAACTTTTTTACTGATACCACTTGCAAATCCTGTCAAACTTCCATTTTTTCCTATAACACGATGACATGGAATGATAATGGAAATAGGATTATGCCCTACTGCTCCACCAACTGCCTGACTGGACATTCTTTCTTTTCCCATTTTATCAGCTAAAATTTCTGCAATTTCACCATAAGTAATAGTTTTTCCATAAGGAATTTTACATAAAACATCCCATACAGCTTTTCTAAACTCTCCACCTTTTGGAGATAATGGAAGTTCTGAAATATCTGGTTTCTCTCCATTAAAATATCTATCCAGCCATTTTTTTGTAATTTTAAATACTGAAAGTTCTGATTTATCTTCTATCTTCTCTTTGATAGTAGCAGCATAATACTTTTGCCCCTCATACCATAATCCAATGAGATTATCTCCATCACTTGCCAGTAATATTTTTCCTAAAGGTGATGAATAGTGTGTTGAATAATTCATTTTCTGCCTCCTTAATTCATTTATTGCAACGAATTCCACAAATTAACTGTTGCATAACTCCGCCATGGGCGCCAGGCTTCTGCTAAAGTCAGTATTTCCTTTGAAGTATATGGTGCCAATGCCTTTTTTACTCCATAATCAGTTTCCAGAAAAGCATCAGTCCATCCCATAGCACGCATAGCAATATATTGAGCTGTCCAGCTTCCTATTCCAGAGATATTCATCAATTTTTTTATCCCTTTTTCTGGAGAATTGCAGGAATTAAAATCTATATTTTTCTCTGCAAAAGCTTTAGCAAGCTCTAAAATAGTCTTTGATCTTGTTTGAATTATCCCTATTTTTCTAAGATATTCATTAGTCTCATCTTTTAAATTCAGAATATCTTCTGGCTCTGGAAAAATATGAGTCAGTCCTTCTATTCCAGTTTGAACTGGTGTACCAAAGTTTTCTGTAAGTCTCGCTGCTAATGTTCTTGCTGCTTTTATAGTAATCTGCTGACCTAAAACTGCTCTTACTGCCATTTCATAAGGATTGAAACAACCAGGTACACGAATGCCCAATACACGAAGTTCAGTATTGATTTCATTCATTGATTCCAGTCCTTCATATACTGCATATGGGTCACAAGACAAGTCAAAAAGATGTCGTACACGAGTTAATACCTGTGATAATACAGGAAGAAGGGCAGCTGACATTGTAACCTTCAGAGTACTTCCAACAGGCTGATGCTCAACTTGTATCCAGCCATATATATGCTGTTCTTCATTTACAAAATGTACAGTACGATAATACTTATTATCTCTCACTGTTTCCACCCCTGGAATAGCACGCAGAGCAAGAAACTTTAAGATATGTTCCCACTGATAAGGAGGGCGATAGCCCAATGCCAAGGTAATTTTATCAGTTTGTTTTCCTTCATTTCCTGTCTGTTTACGTAAAGCAGTAGGTACAAGTTTATACTGTTTTTTAAAAACATCATTAAAGCGTCTTAAACTTCCAAAGCCAGAAGCCATTGCAACTTCAAGAACTGATAAATTTGTATCAGTAAGCAGGCTTTTAGCAAGAAGCAGTCTGCAGGTTTGCAGATACTGTGTAGGAGTTACATTATATTCTGATACAAAGACTCTGCGTAAATGACGGGATGTACATCCAAGATGACTAGCAGTTTCCTCTATACTATCACCATTTCCACATTCTTCTTCCAGTGTTTTAGCTGCATGACTGACAAGAGAAGCTGTAGCATCTGTAATAGAAGTTCCTGGTGCAAGTTCTGGTCTGCATATGAGACATGGCCGATAACCTCCCTGTTCTGCCGCTGCCGCTGTAGAGAAAAAAGTACAGTTTTCAAATTTTGGCATTTTTGCTCGACATACTGGACGACAATATACTTTTGTAGAGGATACCCCTACAAAAAAACGTCCATCAAATCTTGTATCTTTTGCTTTAAATGCCATATACCATGCATATTTTTTATCTTTCAGCATCATCCCACCTTCCTTTTTTATAATTATATCATCCTTTTTTAAAAAAATCTGGCTGTTTTCGGACATGAATTTTTTTATATTTAAAATTTTTATCCATATTCCTCTAAATAACAAAATGATATTATATTTTTTTATTCTTTAGTTCTAAAATAAGTTCTGACATATTCAAGCCATAATCATCTGTTATTATTACTGCATAAAGAAAA
Organism: Fusobacterium sp.; assembly: GCF_032477075.1. NCBI lineage: Bacteria > Fusobacteriati > Fusobacteriota > Fusobacteriia > Fusobacteriales > Fusobacteriaceae > Fusobacterium > Fusobacterium sp. The sequence goes on from NZ_JAWDXO010000047.1 coordinate 11,886, forward strand.
AACTTATGGAGAGTGATGAATATGAAAAAATTAACTGTTATAGGAGCTATGTTATTAGCTTTAGGAGCTACTGCATTTGCAGGTGGACACAAAAACTGGAACAATTCTGATGGAGGAAGAAATTTTCTTTTGAATAATTCTTGCCAACCACCTTCAACTCCTATGAACTTTAAGAAAAATCCTGAAATGGAAAAAAGCAGTATTCTTATTGAAGAAAAAAGATTAGAGATAAAAAAAGAACTGCTTAAAGATGCTCCTGATTGGAATAAAGTTGAAAAACTTAATACGGAAATAAGTACTGAAAGAGGAAAAATGAAAACTGCTGTAATGAAAGCCAGATTTGAATATAATAAAACTCTTCCTAACCAAAATTAAATATAAGAACATGAAAGCAGAGATTTATTCTGCTTTTTTCATATAGAAATTAAAATCACAAATAATTTTAAAAATTTATTTAAAGTTCTTTTAAAATATAATATAAAAAATTATATTTTAATTATATATATTTAATTTACATTAATTTCTTATTTGTATACAATAAATAATATGGTATAATTCATTATCTTATATTTTATTGTTAACTTTTTTTATTTATAAAAATCTAAAACAAAGATATTCTTAAAATCTTGTTTTTAGTTTTCTTTTATTAAAAAATAAAGATCCAAATTATCAAACTTTGTATAAAATTCTATTAAATATAAAAAATGGGAGGGATTTAAATGAAGTATAAATTAAAGTCAGAACTTGACCTAATGGGAACTGCTCTGAATGTCCTCTGTTTAACAATTGGTTTTGGAATAGTAGGACTTATTTTAAATTATGGATTGCGATTTATATTTAGAAGTTTTACTTTATCTTCTTGGTTTATTGTATTCTACAGTATATTCACATTTATTTTCCTAATAATTCATATTATTAAAATTGTTATATCTACAACAATTATTGAAAAAATAGAAGAGAAATAAAAGGTATAAAAAATTTAAAAAATTATATAAACTAAGGAGAAGAGGAGAACTATTGTGAACTACAGCAAAGAAAATCAAGATAAATTACTTGCACAGGCATTGGCAGATTATGATATATTGGGAAAGGGCAGTGAAATAAAAGCTGTGGCCAAAAAACTTCCTACTATAAGTCATGAAGAAACAGTTACAGTAAGTAAAGAGAATCCTTTGGAATATTGTAAAAAGATATTAGAAAAACAAGGAAATGTACTTGAATATGATGAAATTAATCAGAGGCTGATAGCCATGGTTGGAAGTGGATTTTTTAATTTAAATCCAGCCATTCTAATCCTTCATGTAATTAATCATGAAGTATACATAAGTGCAGCTGCTAAGGAAGGTCTTATAAAACAGCAAACTGCAAAAAAAGCTATTAGTAAATTTATATCTTTAATTTAGATGATTATACTTATTGATATAATTATAAATAAGATTAAAATATGGATTATAATTATTAAAAAATATATGAAATATAATATTAAAAAAACTATTGTTTCTTTATAGCTGGGAGAGATTATGATAACTTTTAATGAAAAGGATATTAAAAAAGCCTGTAAAAAGAGATTTTCATTTTTTATAAATGAAAAATTTTTAAATAATGTAAAAAGTTTAAGTATATGGGTTAGTGGAGATAGTATTTCTTTAAAGGATTTAGAACTTTTTCCTAATTTAGTAGATTTATATATAGATAAAGATGAAGGGACTTATGAAATAGAAGATATAGATGTTATATATAAATGTGAGAAATTAAAAATATTAACACTTTCTAAATGTAAATCTTTTTATTTTCCTATTAATTATTTTCAAAATTTAACTGAACTATATTTCTATGATACAGAAATAGAAGACTTTTATTTCTTAAGGGAAATGCCTCAGTTGAATGATTTAATTCTAACTGGGGAAAATATAAAGGATCTTGGATTTTTAAAAAATCTCCCATCTCTTAAATATTTATCTTTAGAGGAAACAAGTGTAAGGGATATATCCTCTCTGAAATATTTAGTGGAACTTGAAGATATAGATTTTGAAGATAATGATTTAATAGAAGATTACAGTATTGTAGATGATCTTCCTTCACTTTTGAGTTATTCAATAGATGGGGATTATTTTGATAAAGATGAGGAATATGCTGATGATGAGAAAACAGATGAGGAATATGAAGAAAAAGAAAAAAACAGAAGTTCAAAAAAGATAATTTCTAAAATTCTAATTCCTATATTTTATTTTATTTTAGCTATTTTATTTATATACTACAAAAATATTTTCAAATAAATTAAAATTATTTAAATCAAAAATATTCTTTAATACTTTAAATATATGAAAGTAATATATAAAAATAAATATTTTTTAAATATAAAAAAGGAAAACAAAATTGTTATAGTATATTATTATTACAAATATCTATCCTCAAGATGTTTTAATATATAGAAAAGGAATCTCTACGGTGTCGAGATTCCTTTTTTGTTTTAAAAAATTTGAATAGAATAAAACTCTTCTTAATAAAATTAAATAAAAAAGTATGAAAATAGATATTTTATCTTATCCTTAAAATATCAGATAACTAAGATGGAAACTCTAATACACTTTTCCAGTTTTTTAATTATAAATTTTATATTAATATATTTTTAAAATTTTAATTTTTTCAACAATACAATGCTATTTTAATTTAAAATCCATTAAAATATAGAAAACTTAGAAAATATTTAATTTACTATCTTATTAATAAAATCAATTTCAGTTTTAGTTCCCTCATGAGGATTATTCCATAATCCTTTTGTTAAAGAAATACGCAGTAAGCATGTATTTTGGTCTTCATCATTATTTGCTTCATAATACCAAGCAGCAAATATTTCTCTCAACTTTGTCATCATTTCTATATTTTTTTCATCACACACCCAACCTAAGTTTTCTCCAATACCATCAGCTGTAAAATTTTCTACAATGACACAAATAGCTACATGAGGATTTTTTAATAATTCCAACATCTTATTTGAAGTTGCATAAGTAACAATATAAAAAGCTCCATCTTCATAGTATGCATCTACAATACGAGAGGCTGGTTTACTTTTTCCATCAATTCCTGTTTCTAGTGAAATAGTAGAAAGAGTTATCAATCCATCTTTATTTCCTACCTGTTTTTCTAACAATTTCATAGCTTCTTCATATTTATTCATTTTTCATCCTCCCACAATTGATTTATAATTTACTTTTCTATTTAATCTCCATGTTTGTTATTCTTCATCACCTTCACTTAATTATAGATATATATAATTAAAATAACACATTTATTTTATTTTTACAACTATTATTTTTTAAATTAAACATATTATTTAGAAAATCTCATACTTTATTAGTTAGAAAAAAACAAATAAAGATAGTAATCAATAAGCTGCTCTTCTGTTTAATTTATATTTTTAATTATATATAAAAAAGTGAATATCTAGGAAATTATGTTGAAAAAGCTATTATTTTTCATTCTTTTAAAATTATGCTATAATAAAAGAAATAGAGAAATAAATTGAAATATTAGAGGGGAATATTTATGAAATTATATGAATTGGTAAATAAATATCATATTGGAACAAATTTAACTTGTGCTGAGGCAATGTTTAAAGCTTGTAACGAATATTATCATCTAAATCTTGCTGAAGAAACTAGAAAGATGTTTTCTCTAATGGGAATTGGAATGCAAACAGAAAAATCATGTTGTGGTGCATTTACTGTTGCAGTAGGTGTCATAGGACTTGTTACAACCCAAGAAGGACAGACAGATTACGATAACATACAAGGTTATGAAATGGTATGTGAACTTACTGATTTTTTTACAAGCCTTTTTACAACTCTACATTGTGCAGAGCTACTGCAACTTGAAATTATTGGTTTTGATAACCCTTGTCATGCATTAGTTGAAGAAATCGCAAAAAAACTGGAAGAATTACTTTTTAAGAAAAAAATCAATTATTCATGAACTAATATATTTCAAAAAATAATTAATAATAATTATCATGACAAAAACAGATAAATTCTTTGTCTGTTTTTATTTTGATATTTTGTCTCTAAAATTCTATTTTTTCTTTGTTATAAAATTTCAATTTTTGTAATACAATTATTCATATATAAATATAAGAGGTGTAACATGGATTTTAAGACTTTTTTAAAAACTAAAAGAGAAGAATTAGGCTATACTCAGAATGGACTGGCTAAAACGATCAAGATGACACAATCATATTATAACTGTCTTGAAAATGGGGAAATAAAAAATCCTCCAGGTGAAAAAATACTTAATAAAATGATAAAAATATTAAAGCTTAATGATGAAGAGATTGCTAGATTTAATTATTTAATAGCTATAGAAAGAACTCCTTCACTAATACTAAAAAGACTAAAAACACTAACAATACAAAAAAACAAAAAACTTCCTAAACATAAATATATTCAATTTTATTCAAAAACAAATACAGAAACAGAACCTTCTGCTAAAGAAAAAAATTTAAATTTTATTTCCTTACCTGAAGTAAGAAATACTAAAACTCTTTTCACTATCAATATGGAAGGAGATTCAATGGAACCTTTTATTAAAAATTCTTCTCTTATTATTTGCAGAAAAAATATGGAAGTTAAAAATAATGAAATAGGGGTTTTTATTATAAATGGAGAATATTGTGTTAAAAGATTGAAGATAGCTAAAAACTATATTGCTCTTACCAGCGACAATCACAATTATCCCCCTATTTTTATTAGCCAAGAAGATAAATTAAACATTGTTGGAAAAGCATTAAAAGTTATAAATGATATTCAATAATTTTAATTATATTTTTTACTATATTTAGGTTTTGCAAAGTTATCATATAGTTTGCCTTTTAATTATCATTCCTAAATCTTCTTCAATAATTTCTTTTATATTTTCAGCCACTTTTAAAGTTGCAAGACCATTAGATAAAATAATAGCTATTTTTAAAAAAAATTATTAGTTATAAGTACTTTAAAAAAATATTGTAGCTATAGAAAGTTTTAATGATGATAATAAAGTTATCTCCTTAAGTAACCAGGTTAGTTTTACTTTACTTTCAATTCAGCATACCATATAATAAAATAACATACATAAGGGAAATACAAAAGGTTGAAATATCTTTATGGCTGGGAAAAATTACAATAAAGTATGTTGATATTACTAAAATAGATTGGTATTGGATTCAATTTGGCTCAAATAAAAAAAGTAGTTTAGAACGAAAGAAAAACTACCAACTTAAAGTGTGCAAGGCATCAGGAAATACTATTATTGCAGCTTCATTTATTGAAACCAATGCTGTTGCAAAAAATGGTGGAAGTTTGTCATTAAAAAATGTATATGAACAACTGTGCTTATATTCAGGACAACTCCCAAATAATGATGACTGAGTCAGTATATTCTCATAAGATTTCATAAATGTATAAAAAATAAATTTATCTATTACTTTCTCATACTCATTAAAATAATTAAACGTTTCTTTCCTTTTCCATTATTTCACCTTAAAAACTAGGTATACTGTAGATAGATTATGTCTGTTAAAAGCTTTTAAAGTGGATTTTATAAAGTCATTTTTTATAACTTCTAAAATTATATGTATTTTTCTATGGATGAAAATATTCGTATTTGATTAATTTAAAAAGAAAGACTATAATATAATTATCAACGAAAGCTAACAAAATACATGATTAAAGTTTGGAGGTATCAGTTATGGATATTTTAAATGTATTAAAAACACGTTACTCAACAAAGGTATTTGACAAAACTAAAAAACTAACTGAAGAACAAATCTCTCAGCTTGAAGATTTACTTCAGCTTTCTCCATCTTCAACAAATATTCAGCCTTGGTATTTTATTCTTACTACAAGTGATGAAGGTAAAAAAAGGATTACTAAAAGTTCACAAGGTTTTTACTCCTTTAATGAACAAAAAATTTTAGATGCAAGTGCAGTTATTATTTTTGCTTCACAGATTGATTTAACAGAGGAGCATCTTAATAAAGTTCTTGAAAAAGAAGATGCTGACGGAAGATTTATAAAAAAGGAATTTAAAGAACAAAATCGTAGTGGAAAAAGTGTTTTTGCCAATATGCATAAATTTGACTATAAAGATTTTCAGCACTGGACAGATAAGCAGTTGTATCTCAACTTAGGTAACTTCTTACTTGGTGTAGCTGCTCTTGGACTAGATGCAGTTCCAATGGAGGGTTTTGATTTTAAAGTAGCTGATGAAGAATTTGGACTTCGTAAAAAGGGCTATAGCTCATCAATCATTGTAGCAGTTGGTTACCATAGTGAAAATGATTTTAATAAAAACTTACCTAAATCAAGGCTTTCTAAAAAAGATATTATAGAAAGAGTTTAATTTAAAGTCCTTTTGATTGAAGATGATAAAATTATTAGAGAAGAAATAGAAAGTGCTCTGCTTATTTTTAACTAAAATTGTACTGTCAAATTCATTTAAATCTATAGAATTAAGAGATATTTAAGTTTTCAATATCTCTTTTCTTATTTATTGACAATAAAATTACATATTATTCTTTCTATAGAAATTTCTTTAAAAACTTTATATAGAAACCCTTTGAGTAACTTACTAAAATAATTAATAAAATAAGAAATGATAAAATTTCACTAGCTTTTGCAATTTTTGTGAATTTTTCTATATTATATTACATTTATGAAAAAATAATATGCTAAAATTAAAGATAGAAAATAATTTAAAAAGTACAAAAGAGTAGTTATGAAAGAAATATTTTTAGTAGTTATATTGCTGCTATTAGTTGGTGGCTGCATAAAGAAGTTATTGAAGATTATGACAAAACCATTGAATTAAATCCTGACCTTAAAAATTCAATTAAAGACTAAAGTTTATATAATCTTTTCTGATAAAATAAAAACTTGAATCTATGATTTTTATTTTAAAACAAGAGAGGAGGAATATTTGTCTTTATGCTATTTTTTCTTATTTATGTGCTTTGCTTCTAAATTTAAAATCTGACCTTATTTTTCTAATTTAAAATATAAAAACTGTAGATGAAAAGCTCCATCTACAGTCTAACAAAATTTACTTTTTTTATATTTTCTAATTCTTTAAGAATAGTTTTTAACCATTTAATATGTGTGTCTTTTATATTAGAAGTCTTATTCGTTTCAGGGTCAGTAACTAAAATAAGTTCTGCAATTTTCTGATAAAATAATTAGAATCCATCAATATTAAATTCTGAATACTTTTCAAAAGCAGAATATACAAATTTACTCTTCTTTCCATATCTCTTCCAATACTATTTTGTTTATTCCAAGTTCTAAAAATAACAACTCTACTAAATTTATATATCTTGTATATTTCTCTTTAGTCGATAAATCATATCCTCCACTTAATATTCTTATTAATTCTTTTTCCTCTATTCCTGTTTCTCTTATTAATTTAGAAACAGATACTTTTTGCTCTTTCCTTTTTAATTCCAATAATTCAAATGTTATAAGCTGTTTTTTCATAGTAAATATATCTTGAATCATTTCTTCTAAATCCTCTTCTGTATAACTTGCTATTTTTCTTCTATAATAAAAATATATTATTACTGCTAATATTGGTAATAACACTAAAAATTTCACAAAATTTTCCTCCTTTATTCTATAATAATTTTTTAATCATTATATTTATTAATGTTATTATATATTATATTCATGTCATTTCGTATACAATTCTATGTATTTATGTTTCAGTTTTATGTCTTTTAGATGTCTTTAAGTAAAATTAGATAAAAATACAAAAAAGCAGCTTAATAGCTGCTCAGTAAGATTTTTAATAAAACAAAGGTCAATTTTAACCTTCTATATTGCTGATTTTTTTAATTCATATGTGTAAATTTGAGAGTAAGTTTCATTTTCACCTTCTCTAATTCTCTGTATTCTGTATATTCTGGAAATACTCCTTTGACTTTTAAATTCATTTATCAGGCAGATTTTTTCAGTATTTCTTATGTATTCTGTTTCTTCTAAATTATTTTTGGTACAGTAGAATTTTTTCTGCTTTTTATTATTTCAATAGATTTTTAGAAACTCTGAATTTCACTGTTTTCTTTGGATATATTGTCATTGGTTCTCTTGTTGCTGGATTGGCTATTGTTCTCGACTTCCTTTCCAGCACTTCAAATACTCCTCTTCCTAAAAACTTTACCTGTTTATCTGTTGCTAATGCTTGCTGCAAAGTTTCAAGAAATATTTCTATTTCCTTTAATGCTTTTTTTTCTGATATTTCTCCATTACTCATTTTGCTATATTCTTTTGATAATTCTTTTTTATTCATCAGCTTGCCCCATTTATTATGTCCTCCAATCCTGCTCCTGCCTTAAATTTTATTGTTTTCTTGGCTTTTGTATAGCCTGCCTTAGTCATTCTAGGTGTCATTACTTTTCTTGGTTTTACCTCTCTTTGTTCAAATGTTCCCCAATTTTTCAGTGTTACTTTTCTCCCTTCATTCAGGACTTTTAACAGAGTATTCCAGAATAAGTCTATTTTTTCTTTTACCTCTTTATGATTTGCTGCCTTGTTTCTTTTCTTATAGAATCTTATAAACTCCATTTCTGTCATAACTTTACTCCTTAAAATACTAAATTATTTATTAAAAGGCTGGCTATTTATCAGCCAGCCTTTCACTTTTTAATCTTTAGAACTTATATCCAAACCCTGCTCCTACTATCCATTCGCCTTTTGTTTTGTTTTTACCTGTACCATTATGTGAATCTCTTTCTATTGCATAAGTTCCCTTTAGATCAAAGAGCAT
>NZ_JAWDXO010000048.1 GCF_032477075.1 Fusobacterium sp.
TCTTATTCGATTAAATATATCTAATATGAAGCTAAAATAATTAATATTTTTTATTTTTTCAACAAATTTATCAAATTATAATTTCCTAAGAAATAAAAATAAAGAGTCCTGACAAATCAAGACTCTTTATTATTAAAATATAATTGATTGTATAATTATTTTTTTTCTATATCCTTTATAAAAAGTTTAAAGCCAATATCATCATGCATAAAGCCTGAACTTTTAAACATTGATAAAGAAGATATATTATCAGCCTTAACTAACCCAGTCAGCATCTCAAGAGAGCTTTCACTGGCTTTTTCTTCTGCATATCTCAAAAGAGCTTTTCCTATATCTTGATTCTGAAATTTCTTTCTTACTGCTATAAGATCTACCCACATTCCATCATAATGGAGATTGCTTACATAAAGCAAGCCTAAATATGCAGCAGGAATACCCTCTTTATAATATACAAATACTTTATAGCAGTTATTCTTTTTTATTTTTTCACACAGCACATCAGAAGTATATGGTATATCTTTAAAAGATTCACTGTCTATCAATAACAATTCTTCTGCCATTTTTAAAGAACCATCAAACTCTTTTATCATAACATCACACTCCCTGCTGCTATATAAATATTTTATTATTTATTAGAAATAGATTCTACACCTGGTAATTTTTTACCTTCTAAATATTCTAGCGAAGCTCCTCCACCAGTAGAAATATGAGTAAATTTATCAGCATATCCTAAACTTATTGCTGCTGCTGCTGAATCTCCTCCACCTATAATAGTTGTTGCTCCTTTAAGATTAGCTATAGCTTCACATACTCCTATAGTTCCTTTTGCATAGCTAGGCATTTCAAATACACCCATTGGTCCATTCCATACTACAGTTTTAGCTCCATTGATTTCTTTTGTAAATAACTCAACAGTTCCAGCTCCTACATCAAGTCCCATTTCATCAGCAGGTATTGCATCTACTGATACAGTTCTATGAGGTGCATCATTATTAAATTCTTTTGCTACTACTGTATCTATTGGAAGTATAAGTTTACCATTGGCTTTAGCTAGTAATTCTTTTGCCAGTTCAATTTTATCTTCTTCAACTAATGAAGTTCCTGTACTTTTTCCTAAAGCTTTTAAGAAAGTAAACATCATAGCTCCACCAACTAAAACTTTATCTGCTTTAATTAATAGATTTTCTATAACTCCAATTTTATCAGAAACTTTAGCTCCTCCTAATATTGCTACTAGAGGTCTTTCTGGTGCATCAACAACTCCACCTATAAATTTTATTTCCTTTTCCATTAAAAATCCTGCTGCTGTTTTTCCCTCTCCAATATTTGCTGCTATTCCTACATTTGAAGCATGTGCTCTGTGAGCAGTTCCAAATGCATCATTCACAAAAACATCTCCTAAAGATGCCCAATATTTTCCTAGTTCTGGATCATTTTTAGATTCTTTTTTACCATCAAGATCTTCGAATCTTGTATTTTCAAACATCATGATTTCTCCATCTTTTAGTTCAGCAACTGCTGTTTCTAATTCAGGACCTCTTGTAGCAGGTACAAATTTAACCGGTTGTCCTAAAAGCTCAGCTAATCTTTCAGAAACTGCTTTTAGAGATTTTTTAGTTAAATCTTCTTCAGTTTTTACTTTACCTAAATGAGAAAAAGCTATTACTTTCCCCCCATTTTCAAGTACATATTTAATAGTTGGAAGAGCTGCAACTATTCTGTTATCGTCAGTTATTTTTCCATCTTTCATAGGTACATTAAAATCTACTCTCATTAATACTTTTTTACCTTTAACATCTAAATCTGTTACTATCTTCTTAGCCATTATTTCAATCCTCCAAATTTGTTTTTAAAAATAGCGGAACCTTTAAGTTCCGCTATTCATTTCTATTTAGTTATTCTAAATTCAATAATTATTTAGATAATTCTACGAATTTTTTAAGAGTTCTGATTAGTTGAGAAGTATAAGACATTTCATTATCATACCAAGCAACAGTTTTAACTAGTTGTCTGTCTCCTACTGTCATTACTTTTGTTTGAGTTGCATCAAATAGAGAACCATAATGGATTCCAATGATATCACTAGATACCAATTCTTCTTCAGTATACCCAAAAGATTCATTAGTAGCAGCTTTCATTGCAGCATTTATTTCTTCTACAGTTACTGGTTTGTTAAGAACAGTTACAAGTTCAGTTAATGATCCAGTGATTACAGGAACTCTTTGTGCAGCTCCATCTAATTTTCCTTTTAGAGCTGGAATTACTAGACCAATAGCTTTTGCAGCTCCAGTTGTGTTAGGAACGATGTTAGCAGCGGCAGCTCTTGCTCTTCTAAGATCTCCTTTTTTATGTGGTCCATCAAGTGTATTTTGGTCATTTGTATAAGCATGGATAGTAGTCATTAATCCTTCTATAATTCCATATTTATCTTCTAATACTTTAGCCATTGGTGCTAAACAGTTAGTAGTACAAGATGCTCCAGAAATAACTGTTTCAGTTCCATCAAGAATATCATCATTTACATTGTAAACTACAGTTTTAAGATCTCCAGTTGCTGGTGCAGAAATAACAACTTTTTTAGCTCCTGCTTTGATATGGTCTTCTGCTTTCTCTTTTTTAGTGAAGAATCCAGTACATTCAAGAACTACATCTACACCTAAATCTCCCCATGGTAGATCTTTAGGGTCAGCTTGTGCAAAAGTTTTGATTGTATGTCCATTAACCACAAAAGCATCTTCTTTAACTTCGATAGTTCCATTGAACCTTCCTTGTGCTGAGTCATATTTAAATAAGTGTGCCAACATATGTGCATCTGTTAAGTCGTTAATTGCTACAACATCAAATTCTGAGTTTTCAACCATTAATCTCAATGCTAATCTTCCAATTCTTCCAAATCCGTTAATTGCTACTTTAACTGCCATTTGTATTCCTCCTAAAATTTATTATTTTTTATTTTTATAGTAATATAGTTTTTTGCTTATTTTCTATATTAACTATATAATATGTTTACCTCTTTGTCAATTAATATGACAGAACTAATTTTAATCTTTTTCCGATTAGTTTTTTATCATGCAGTCTGTTTTATTCAAGTCATCACCACTGTTATTTTATAGTTTTAACCTTTTCTACATTTACTTTTCTATTTCTGTATTCTTTTTGTTCATTAGATGTAATTATTTACAAACACTCTGTTATCTAATGTATGGTAAATAATTCATTGGGCTCCCTCCCTTACTCTTCTGATAATATCTTCTTCATATCATCAGGAATATCTATTTCCACTGTTTTAAGTTCTCCTGTCTCTACATCTGAAAATTGTGTTTTATATGAGTGAAGCATTTGTCTTTTTGCTCTTTTATCTTCACCACCATAAAGTTCATCTCCTAAAAGAGGATATCCCTCTAAAGCCATATGAGCTCTAATCTGATGTGTTCTTCCTGTGAGAAGTTCTGCTTCTATTAAAGTTAAATCTTCAAACCTTTTTATAACTTTTATCTTGGTTTGAGCTTCTTGTCCACCATCTTTTACAGCTATCTCTCTTCTCCTCAAATCATCACCTACTTTTCCAATAGGTTTATCTATAAGAAATTCATCTTTTTCTATTATGCCTTTTACTATCGCTTTATAGAATTTTTTTACTATTCCTTTTTCCTGAAGAAAAGACTGTGCATAAGAATTTTTAGCTACTATAATAAGTCCTGATGTATTCATATCAAGTCTATTGTAAAACCTTGGTACCATTATTTTTCCAGTTGTTTTTAAAAAGTAATTTACAACACCATTTGCAAGTGTTTTATCTACCTTTTTTTGAGTAGGATGTACTATTATATATGGATCTTTATCAATGAGAAGTATATTCTTATCCTCATAAGCTACCTTAATTGGTATCTCCATAGGTATTATTCCAGTTTCTTTATCTTTTTCCTTTATTAAAAGTCTATTGAGTTTTCTAACTTTCTTACTATTGTTTTTAACCCTCTTTCCATTGAGATATATTTCTAAGTTTCTCAATCCTCTTCCAGAATATCCCTTTGTCTCTTTAAGATATGTACCTATTTCGTAACCATCATATTCTGGTTCTATTACAAATTTTTTCATCAGTTCCTCTCAATTCTTAAGAATTTTTATACTTACATTTATATTCTACTATAATTATCAGAAAAAGTTAATCAATATATTTATAAATCCTAATCTAATCACAATAATTCTTTTTATATATTTAATACATTTATTAATTATATATTTTTTAATCAATAACAGCTATTTTATCTACTTTATATATAGAAATAATATATATATTTAATTTAAAATTTGAATAAATACATCTCTAAAAGAATATAATAAAAGTTAATTTTTCTTCTATAATATTATATAATATAAGGAACGAAAAAGTTAAATTATTATACAGTATTACACAAGGAGTAAAAAATGAATTTAGATAAGCTTGTTGTCTTTGGTATATCCCATAAAGAATTAAGTATGTCTGAACGTGAAGAATTTATTAAGCAAAATCCCGAACAGATTATAAATTCTTTTTTGTCTTCAAAGAAGATAAAAGGTTATATTAACCTTTCAACTTGTCTGAGGGTAGAATTCTATCTTCAAGTTGCGGAAAATTTTTCATTAAAAGACTTTTTAGAATGTTTTTCTTTCAAAAAAGGAATATTTACAAAAATAGGAGAAGATGCTGCTGAATATCTTTTTAAAGTAAGCTGTGGTTTTTATTCTGTCATAAAAGGAGAGGATCAGATACTAGCTCAAATAAAAAAAGCTCATTCATTTTCTATGGAAAACAATATTTCTTCAAAAATACTTAATATTGTATTCAACAAAGCTATAGAACTTGGAAAAAAATTCAGAACTGAAAGTAAAGTATGTCATAATGCTCTTTCTCTTGAAGCTATTTCTTTGAAATTTATAAAAGAATCTATTGGTTTTCTTTCTGATAAAAAAGTTCTTATTCTTGGTGTTGGAGATCTGGCACAAGCTATACTTTATCTTCTGGTGAAAGAAAATGTAAAAAATATAACAATAACTAACAGAACTCATCATAAAGCCTTGGAAGTCCAGAGCATATTTGATATAGATGTTATCAGTTTTGAACATAAAAATACTGCTGCTGCAGAAAGTGATGTAATAATAAGTGCTACTTCAGCACCACATCTGGTACTAAAATCTGAAGAGATAGTCCCTTATCTCCATAATGATAAAAAATATACATTCCTTGATCTTGCTGTACCTAGAGATATAGAGGAAACAATCGGTTCTTCTGGGAATGTTTCCCTTTTCAATCTTGATGATATCTGGAGTGTGTATAATAAAAATTTAGAAACAAGAGATTCTCTAATGAGTGGTTACAGTTATCTCATTGACAAACAAATGATAAATCTGAAAAAATGGTTTCAATATTATGAAGAAAGGACTATATAAAATGAAAAAAAAGATTGTGATTGGGAGCAGAGGAAGTATTCTGGCAATGGCCCAGAGTGAAATGATAAAAAAAATGCTGGAAAATAATTTTCCTGAATTGGAATTTGAAATAAAAAAAATTGTTACAAGTGGAGATACTGACCTTGTGAGCAACTGGAACAATAGTGATAGATCTTTAAAAAGTTTCTTTACAAAAGAAATTGAAGTTGAACTTTTAAATAATACAATAGATTTAGCTGTACATTCTATGAAGGATATGCCAGTAGTCTCTCCTGAAGGACTAATATGTGGAGCAGTACCTGACAGAGAAGATTCAAGAGATGTCTTGATTTCCAAATCTGGAAAAATGCTTATGGAACTTCCTGAAGGTGCTGTGATAGGTACGAGTTCTCTAAGAAGAACAATGAATCTAAAAAACCTCAGAAGTGATCTTAAAATAAAACAATTAAGAGGAAATATACATACTAGACTTAACAAATTAAAAACTGAAGATTATGATGCTATTCTTCTGGCTGCTGCTGGTTTAAAAAGAGTTGGCTTAGAAGATGAAATAACAGAATATCTGGATCCTGAAAAATTTCTTCCTGCTCCTGCACAAGGGGTTCTTTATATCCAATGCAGAGAAAAAGATGAAGAAATCAAAGAAATCTTAAAGTCCATTCATAATAAAGATATAGAAAAAGTAGTTATTATTGAAAGAGAATTTTCTAAAATATTTGATGGAGGATGCCATACTCCTATGGGATGCCATTGTGTTTTAAATGAAGATAAGATTACTCTTAATGGCATCTATTTCAAAGGAGACACTGGCTATTCTGCTTCTATCACAGAAGATGCTGCTTTAGGAATAAAAACTGCTCAAAAACTTGCAGGTATCATAAAGGAGAAAATAAATGACTGACAAAGGTAAAGTTTATATAATGGGAGCTGGTCCTGGTGATCTTGAACTCCTTACTCTAAAAGGAAAAAGAGCTGTAGAAGAAGCTGACTGTATAGTTTATGACAGGCTTATAAATCCAAGGATTCTTAACTTTGCAAAAAAAGATGCTGAAATGATTTATTTAGGAAAAGGAAACACTGAAGGTGGAGTCATTCAGGACGAAATAAATAAAACTATTGTTCAAAAGGCCCTAGAAGGAAAAATTGTTGCAAGAGTAAAAGGGGGAGATCCTTTTGTTTTTGGAAGAGGAGGAGAAGAAATTCAATCTCTTTATGATAATAATATTCCTTTTGAAATAATTCCTGGAATAACTTCTTCTATATCAGTTCCTGCTTATGCTGGAATTCCTGTAACTCATAGAGGAATTGCAAGATCATTTCACGTATTCACTGGACACACTATGGAAGATGGTACTTGGCATAATTTTGAAGCAATAGCTAAATTAGAAGGTACATTAGTTTTTCTTATGGGGATAAAAACTCTTCCTATTATAGTCACTGACCTTATATCCAATGGAAAATGTCCTGATACTCCTGTTGCTATAATAGAAAAAGGAGCTACATCAGATCAAAGAGTTACAGTAGGAACCTTAAATACCATTGTAGATATAGCAAAAGAAAGAAAAATAGTTCCCCCTGCTATCACAATAATTGGGGAAGTTGTAAACTTAAGAGATACTTTTAAATGGTTTGAAGAAAAAAATCTTTTTGGTAAGAAAATTCTTGTTACCAGAGATAAAAAACAAGCTGGTGAATTTTCAGATAAAATTGAAAAAGTGGGAGGAATTGCTGTTGAACTTCCTTTTATAGAGATTGAATCTACAATAGAAACTATTTCAAAAGATATGCTACAAGATTATTCAGCAATACTTTTTAATTCTCCCAATGGTGTCAGAGAGTTTATGAACAAAGTAGATGATGTAAGAATCCTTGCCCACCTGAAAATAGGAGCAGTAGGAAGTAAAACTAAAGAACTTCTTGAAAACTATAAATTAAAAGCTGATTTTATGCCAGATGAATATCTTGTTTCTAAATTAGCTGAACTTTCTATTGAGCATACAAAACCTGAAGATAAAATTTTAATTATAACATCAGATATATCACCTTGTGATACTGAAAAATTTAATTCAATATATGACAGAACATTTTATAAAATGGTAGCTTATAACACAAAAAAAATTATAAGAGAAAAAGATGAAGTTTTGAAAGCTCTATCAAAAATAGAAATAGTAACTTTTTTAAGTTCATCTACTGTTGATGCTTTTTATGAAAGTATAGATGGAGATATAAAAGCTGTCAAAGATAAAAAGTTTGCTTCTATTGGTCCTGTAACAAGTGATACAATGAGAAAATATGGTTTTACTGTAGATCATGAAGCCGCTGTTTATGATGTAAATGGTATTTTAGAAGCTGTTAAATAGGAGGAATATTTATGTTTACTAGAACTAGAAGACTTAGAAGTTCTAAAGCTTTACGAGATATGGTAAGAAATGTAACAATTAATCTTAATGATTTTATCTACCCTCTTTTTATAGAAGAAGGAGAAAATATAAAAGAAGAAATATCATCTATGCCTGGACAATATAGATGGTCAATTGACAGAATAGGTGCGGAACTTACTGAGCTGAAAGAGCTTGGTATAATTTCTGTTCTGCTTTTTGGTATTCCTAAGGACAAAGATCCCCAAGGTTCAGAAGCATATAATGACAAAGGAATTGTGCAGGAAGCCATAAGATACATAAAGAAAAATTTTCCTGAATTTCTTATAATTACTGATGTGTGTATGTGTGAATATACTTCTCATGGACATTGCGGAATACTTGATGGATGTGAAGTTTTAAATGATGAAACTCTTAAATTTATAGCTAAAACAGCTCTTTCTCATGTAAAAGCTGGAGCAGATATTGTTGCTCCATCAGATATGATGGATGGGAGAATAATGGCTATAAGAGAAATTTTAGATAAGAATGGATATGTAAGCACTCCTATCATGGCATATAGTGCTAAATATTCATCAAATTATTATGGTCCTTTCAGAGAAGCTGCTGATTCTGCTCCTAGTTTTGGAGACAGAAAAAGTTATCAGATGGATTTCAGAAACTCAAAAGAATATTTTAGAGAAGTAGAAGCTGATATGGAGGAAGGAGCTGACTTTATAATGGTGAAACCTGCTCTTGCTTACCTTGATGTCATCAATGCTGTGTCTAATATTGATCTCCCTATTGTTGCATATAATGTAAGCGGAGAATATTCCATGGTAAAAGCTGCAGCTCAAAATGGCTGGATAGATGAAAAAGGTATTGTTATGGAAAATATGTTTGCTATGAAAAGAGCTGGAGTGAATATAATAATTACTTATCATGCTAAAGATATAGCTAAGTGGCATAAAAATAACGAAGTTATTTTTTAAAGACTATACAAGGAGGAAAAATGGAGCATAAAATTTCAACTGAAATTTTTAAAAAAGCTGAAAAATATATTCCTGGTGGTGTAAACAGCCCTGTCAGAGCTTTTAAATCTGTAAATAGAGAAGCTCCTATTTTTGCATGTAAAGGAAAAGGTGCAAGAATATGGGATGAAGATGGAAATGAATATATAGATTACATCTGCTCATGGGGACCATTAATTCTTGGACATAATCCTGAAAATGTAATAAATGGGGTCAGAGAAGCTATAGAAATGGGAAGTTCTTTTGGGCTGCCTACTAAAATGGAAGTAGAGCTTGCTGAACTTATTATTAAATGCTGTCCTTCTATTGAAAAAGTGAGACTCACTACTTCTGGTACAGAGGCTACTATGTCTGCTGTAAGAGTAGCCAGATCCTATACAAATAGAAACAAAATATTAAAATTTGAAGGATGTTATCATGGCCATTCTGATTCACTCTTAGTAAAATCTGGGTCAGGACTTTTAACTGATGGCTATCAAGACAGCAATGGAATTACAGATGGGGTATTAAAGGACACTCTTACTGTTCCTTTTGGAGATATTTCTGCTATTAAAACTATCCTTGAAAAAAAAGATGTAGCTTGTCTTATCATGGAACCTGTTCCTGCTAATATGGGAATGATTTATCCTGATATAGAATTTTTAAAAGAAATAAGGGAAATTTGTACTGCTACAGGTACTATTTTAATATTTGATGAAGTTATATCAGGCTTTAGATTATCTTTAGGTGGAGCTCAAGAATTCTTTGGGATCACTCCTGATATGACTACTCTTGGAAAAATAATTGGTGGTGGATATCCTGTTGGGGCATTTGGTGGTAAAGCTGAAATAATGGAACTTATTGCTCCTGTTGGAAGAGTATATCATGCAGGAACTCTTTCTGGAAATCCTGTTTCTGTAAGAGCTGGGTTTGAAACTATCAGCTATCTATTTAATAACAAAGAAACTTTGTATAAAAATTTAAAGGAAAAAACTCAATATCTTGTAAATAATATAAAGAATCTTGCTCTTAAATATAGTGTTCCTGTATGTGTAAATACAATAGGATCTCTTTTCACTATATTTTTTACTGACAGATCTGAAGTAAAAAATCTTGAGGATGCTCTTTCTTCTAATACTGAAAACTTTGCAATATATTTCAATACAATGCTGGAAAATGGAATTATCTGCCCTCCATCTCAGTTTGAAGCTCATTTTATATCAGCAGCACATACTAAAGAAGATTTAGATAAAACTCTTACTTCAATAGAAAAAGCCTTTAAATTTATTGGGGAAAAGAATAATGGAAAATAACTTTTTTCCTGTATTTCTAGATTTAAAAAACAAAAATATACTTGTAATTGGAGCTGGAAAAATAGCTTTCAGAAAAACTGAAACACTTTTGAAATATGGTGCAAAAATTAAAGTTATTACTAAAAATATAAAAGAAGAAAAATTTAAAAACTTAAAAAATATAGAATTAGCTTTAGATATATTTAAAGAAGATATGCTTAATGATACATTTATGGTAATAGCTGCTACAGATGATACTTCTTTTAACAAATATATTTTTGAATTATGCAGTAAAAAAAATATACTTGTCAATAATATTACATCTAAAGCAGATATGAACTGTCGTTTTTCAAGCGTTTTTGAGAATGATGAATATCAAATTGCTATCTCTGCAAAAGGAGATCCTAAAAAATCAAAAACTCTTAAAGAAAAAATAATTAATTTTTTTAATACTCAAGAACATTAGGAGGTAATAATGAAAAGAATTATTCATACTGAAAAAGCCCCTGTTGCTTTAGGACCATATTCACAAGCTGTTGAAGTTAATGGTACCCTTTTCATATCTGGCCAGATACCTTTTCTTCCAGAAACTATGTCTCTTGTTTCTGAAGATATACAAGACCAAACTAAACAGTCCCTTGAAAATGTAAAAGCTATTCTTGAAGCTGCTGGATATACTTTCAAAAATGTGATAAAAGCTACTGTCTTTATAAAAAATATGGAAGATTTTGCTCTTATGAATGAAGTATATAATGAGTATCTTGGAAATATAAAACCTGCAAGAGCGTGTATAGAAGTTGCAAGACTTCCTAAAGATGTGAAAGTAGAAATAGAGGTTATTGCTATGAAATAACCAAAAAGGTCAGTACAAAATCTACTGACCTTTTTTATTTTTAATTATATTATTTTTCTTTTTTTACTTTAGTCGGAGTAAACTTTACTACTGCTAAAGGATGAATTGTCATTCTTTCCTTAGTCTTAGGGTTACTGATTACTCTAGGTCTTCTTCTCAAAAGAGAAAAAGTACCTACTTCTTTAAACTTTATATTCCCAGCATCAACAATATTCTTTTCTATTAAATCCAAAAGTACATCTACATCTTTTTTGGCATTTGCATTAGTAATTCTTTTTTCATGGTTTTCTTTATATTTTTTTATAAAGTGTAATTTATCCATCTATCTTCCCCTCTTCAATCTTATCATTTACAAACTTTATAAGACCCTTTCCAGAACTGAATTTTATTTTTCTGCTTCCAGGAATTATTATCTCTATTTTTGTCTTAAGTTCAACCATTCTCCTAGGTCTGACAGTCCTCATTTCAAAACTTCCCCAATTTTTAAACTTAATTTTTTCACCTTTTTCAAGATATTCTCTTACAGTTTTCCAGAAAGTATCAACCTTTTCTTTA
The DNA here is from genome assembly GCF_032477075.1 of Fusobacterium sp. Lineage (NCBI taxonomy): Bacteria > Fusobacteriati > Fusobacteriota > Fusobacteriia > Fusobacteriales > Fusobacteriaceae > Fusobacterium > Fusobacterium sp. The sequence goes on from NZ_JAWDXO010000048.1 coordinate 11,498, forward strand.
GCCTCTTCTAAATTTTTTAACCCTCTTTCTTTCATATACAGTTTTAAAAACTCTTTTTCTCCCATACTTACTCCTTTTAAAACTAATTTTATTTCACCACAATATTAAACTATTTTTTTTTATTCTACATTTTATTATATTCTTAAAAGCACATATATTTAAAGTATTTATTATCATTTTAGCGTTTAAATATGTTTATGTCAATATACTTTCTTATTTTTTTATATATAAAAAGTATTATATATATTCTAATATTTGGCTTATTTTTTCATATAAAAAAGATGGCTATAAATTTTAAAACTTTAACTTTTTAGCCATCTTTAATTATTTTTTTATTTCATTTCTATATATTCATTTAATTGTTTTTTTTGATTTCTCCCTTCAAAATATGAATCTCTTTCTAAGATTAACTTAGAACTTGTTATATCTCCTACTACCTTACTGTTAGTTAATATTTCAACAATATCCGCTTCAAGCTCACCTTTACATATCCCACTTACAATTATTTTATAAGCTCTGATTTTTCCATTTACTCTTCCACTTGTTCCAACTGTAACTATAGCATTTGAAATAATGTTTCCTGTAATTATTCCATCTATATGAAGATTGCATTCGTTAGTGATATCTCCTACTATTGCACTTCCTTTGGAAATAGCTGTCATCCCTTTTGCTGAAAAATCTGCCTCTATATCTTTATTATTCCTGCTAAACAATCCCATACCTCCCCCTTAAAAATTTATTTAATATTAATTATGTATTCTTAAAGTAATTCTTTTTTATTATTTACTCTATTTCTTATAGATTATATGTTTTTTTACTTTGTGTCAAACTTTTTTTCTTTTTTAAATTTTATTATATTTTTTCATTGAAAATAAAAATCAAATTATAATCTTTTTTATTTGAAAATAAAATTCTATTTATAATTAATATGAAAATATTTTTTTAATTAGAAAATTAAATAGAATTATGTTCTAATATAATTCAATTTTTAATTTTTTTTATTTTTTTATTGACCATTTTTAGACAAAGTGATATTATTCGTTCTATATTAAAAAATTATATTTTATTTTACAATTAAATATAATATATTAATATTCTATAAAATTAAATATTTTAGGGAGGTTTTACTATGAAGAAAGTTGTTTCACTTTTGTTTGCAAGTATTTTAATGGTTTCATTATATTCTTATACATTAGGTGGTGAAAAAGTATATAAAATAGCTACTGACACAACTTATGCCCCTTTTGAATTTGAAAATGATAAAGGAGAATTGGTAGGAATAGATATGGATTTAATGAAAGCTATTGCCAATGATCAAAAATTCAAATATGATGTAGAAGTAGTTGGATTTTCTGCTGCTCTTACTTCTATGGAAACAGGACAATCTGATGGGGTAATTGCTGGAATGACTATTACTGAAGAACGTAAAGAAAAATATGATTTCTCTGTTCCATATTTTGATACTGGAGTATCTATGGGAGTTAAAATTGGTTCTGCTATAAAATCTTATGAAGATTTAAAAGGAAAAAAAGTAGCTGCTAAAATTAGTACTGTAAGTTGTAAATATGCTGAATCTATTGCTGATAAATATGGCTTTGAAATTGTATATTTTGAAGATTCTACAAGCATGTTTCAAGATGTTCTTTTAGAAAACTCTGTTGCATGTTTTGAAGATTTTCCTGTACTTGGATATGAAATATCTCGTGGACTTGGATTAAAAATGCCTTTAGGTATAGAACAACCTGCATCTTATGGTTTGGCTGTCATGAAAGGAATGAATAAAGATCTTTTGGAGTCATTTAATAAAGGTCTATCTAACTTGAAAGATAGTGGCGAATATCAAAAAATATTAGATAGATACATTTCTAAATAATTATTCATAAAGGATGTAAAATATGGCTTTTATAAATATCTTAATTAAATATTATCCCTCCTTCATTGCTGCATTAATAGAAACAATTAAATTATCCATTATATCTCTTATAGCTGCTACTATTTTAGGTACAATATTTGGATTATTTAAAATAACAAAAAATGTAGTATTAAAAGGGATTGCAAATATATATATCGAAATTATACGTGGAACTCCTCTTATGGTACAAGCATTTATCATTTACTATGGATTTGCCCAGCTTTTAAGACCTATTGGATTTACATGGGCATCTATTGGAGGAGCCTTTACAGCTGGAGCTATAGCTATGAGTCTCAATGCTGGAGCTTATATGGCTGAAATAATAAGAAGTGGTATAGAGGCAGTAGACCAAGGACAAATGGAGGCTGCTCGAAGTCTAGGTTTATCATATTCAAAGGCTATGAGAAAAGTTATTTTTCCTCAAGCTCTTCGAATAATGCTTCCTTCTATAATAAATCAGTTTATAATTTCCCTGAAGGATACCTCTATCCTTTCTGTAATAGGAATACGTGAGCTTACTATGAATGGAAAAATAATAGCTGCTAACTCTGCTTCTCTAGTAATGGCTATATGGCTAGTAGTTGCTTTCTTCTATTTTATTGTCTGTCTTTTTCTTTCTTGTGCTGCTAAAATAGCAGAAAGGAGACTAAACTATGGAAAGTAAAATATATGTTAAAGGATTAAAGAAAAATTTTGGAGATCTTGAAGTTTTAAAATGTATTAATATGAATATATCTGAGGGAGAAGTTGTATGTCTTATAGGTCCTTCAGGTTCTGGAAAAAGCACTCTTTTAAGATGTTTAAATAGACTGGGAGATTTTTCTGAGGGAGAAATTTTTATAGCTGGTTCCTCTATAACTGATAAAAAAATTAATATAAATAAAGTAAGGGAAAAAATAGGAATGGTTTTTCAACATTTTAATCTCTTTCCTCATCTTACAGTTATAGAAAATATAGTTCTTGCTCCTACAATGCTCCAAATCATGAATAGAAATGCTGCAAAAGAAAAAGCTCTTCAGCTCTTAAATCGTGTAGGCCTTTTAGATAAAGCAGATGCATATCCTTCTCAACTTTCAGGTGGACAAAAACAAAGAGTAGCAATAGCAAGATCACTTGCTATGAACCCTGAAATAATGCTTTTTGATGAACCAACAAGCGCTCTTGATCCTGAAATGATAGGAGAAGTATTAGATGTTATGAAACAGTTGGCTGCTGAAGGAATGACTATGATTGTAGTTACTCATGAAATGAGGTTTGCTAAAGAAGTTTCTGATAGAATTATATTTATGGATGATGGATATATAGTAGAAGAAGGTAAACCTGAAGATATATTTTCACACCCTAAAAATTTAAGAACAATTGATTTTCTTAATAAAATAATTTAGTTCCCTTATATTTTATTTGGATAACAGGTCAAAAAATAATAAGTTGAACTAAATTACTATCCTTGTTATAGTAAATAATTAAAAATATTTTTTATTTTATATTAAAAAAGGCTATAGAAAAATTCTATGGCCTTTTTATCTTTTGCCTCTTGACAAATTCCTTTCCAATTCGTATAATAACTATAATATTGCACTGATGCATTCTCTTATAAAAGGATACTTGCAGTACAGACTGATCAGGTTGTAAAACCGGGCTGTAAAACAGCAACAGATGAAATTGACAGCATCTGTGGGACAAGTGTGTTCCATAGATGCTTTTTTTATACTAATATAATTTTTGGAGGTAAAATTTCATGAAAACTTTGACAAATGAACAGACAGCTATGAAAGTTTCTTTTATTTCTATTATTTGGAATATTATTCTTTCTGTTTTTAAACTTTTTGCTGGTATAGTTGCTCATTCTGGTGCTATGATTTCTGATGCTGTCCATTCTGCCTCTGATGTTCTCAGTACTTTTATAGTTATCATTGGAGTAAAAATAGCAAATAAAGAATCAGACAAAACACATCCATATGGACATGAAAGAATGGAATGTGTAGCAGCTATTCTTTTGGCAGCCATTCTTTTTGCAACTGGATTAGGTATAGGATACAAAGGTATTCTTATTATTTCTTCCAATGACTACAGTCATTTAACTGTTCCAGGAATCCTTGCTCTTATTGCTGCTGTTATATCTATTGGAGTGAAAGAAGGAATGTACTGGTATACAAGAGTTGCTGCTAAAAAAATAAATTCTGGTGCTCTTATGGCTGATGCATGGCATCACCGTTCAGATGCTCTTTCATCTGTTGGAAGCTTTGCTGGAATACTTGGTGCAAGACTTGGATATCCAATATTTGATCCTATTGCCAGTGTTATTATTTGTATATTTATTTTAAAAGCTGCATTTGAAATATTTATAGATTCTATCAATAAAATGACTGATAAAGCTTGTGATGACGAGACTATAGAACTAATCAGAACCCTCATACTGAAACAGGAAGGAGTTCTAGGAATAGATCAAATTAAGACTAGATTATTTGGAGATAGAATATATGTAGATGTGGAAATTCAAGCAGATGGAAATATTTCTCTCAACCAAGCACATGGTATAGCTCATTATGTTCATGATGCTATTGAGAATAATATTTCTAAAATAAAGCATTGTATGGTTCATGTAAATCCAGTCAATAAAAAAATAGGTGATTTATAAGCAGGAATATAATTTTAGGTATTTTTGGTAGAAAAATTCTAAAATATAATCTAGTTTTATAATCACCCATTATTTTAATATGCGTCTATTTTTTTCTTATAACTATCCCAATAGTATCAAAATACTTTCCATTTTCTGCTTTCATCATTTCAATATCATGCACTGCATATTCATTGTCACATTCAAGCCATTCCTTCCAGGCTTCATCATGACATTTCAAGGATTCACATTTCTCAATAATAATTCCCTCTGTTCTAGAAAAAAGTTCTTTCCACCAATATTTAGTATAAAAATTCATATTTTGCTGCCAGAAAGGATGAAGTTCTTCAGGTATTTTTCCATCTTCAAATTCCTTTTTTAAACCAGGTACAGCTAATATAAATAACCCATTTTCTTTTAATAAAGGCAATATATGTTTTTCAAAAAACCCCTCTGTATTACCAAAATAATGATAAGAATCTATTGTTACAATTATATCAAAAAAATCATGAGCAAAGGGGAGCTGATGAGCCTCAGCTCTCAATGGAATTATTTCTTCTCCTAAATCCACTTTTTTAAATCTTTCATAGTTTTCTGTAGGATCAATCCATAAATCAGCAGCAAATACACTTGAATCATATTTTTCAGCTAAAAATATAGATGTCAGTCCTTTACCACATCCTAAGTCAAGTATTCTTGACCCTGTTTCTATTTTTATTCCATTGGTAATTTCTTCAACTATCCTAAAACTATTAGGTCCCATCATATTATCCATCAAAAACTTTTTGCTATATTTTATATCCATTATTTTCTCCTATTCTTTATCTTCTAAAGAAATTTTCTGCAAAAACACCTATCTCCTTTCCATCATCAATCCATCTATTAGATCAGTTATGATTTATAGAAAGACACATTATCTCCAAGCATTATTACCTATTCTGTACTTCTCCTTCTTTATTTATATTTTAAATAAACGATACCTTTTTTATTTAAGTTTGTCAATAGAGTTATTTACAAATAGACAAATAAGGACTATAATCAGTTTAGGGAATGTATGTAGAAATTAAATTTTTAAGGAGTGATTTTATGGAATGTAATGTAAACTGTGGTAATACTCATGTTTCTGAGTGTACTTGTCCTAAAGACTGTCCTAATCATGGAAAATGTTGTGATTGTGTAATGCATCATAAAAATGATATAGGAAATCTTCCTTTTTGTCTCAGACCAAAAGAATAGCAATAAAAAAGAGGATAGGTAAAAAATCTTTTAACCTATCCTCTTTTTTATTCACTATATATTTATATTTTATTTAGTAAATCTCCCCACTATCTCTGTATGGGCTGTATAATGTATAAACTATATTTTATATATTTTATCACTATCTATTTATTTTTATAGTTTATTAAAAAAGTTCTATAATCTGAATGAACATATTTTTTTATTATTTATCAATTTTTATTACCTATTCTCATTTTAAATAGGTGGTTGGAAAATGGTTAGCGATTCCAACTTGATAATCTATTTTTTATATTCCATGTGTTAACGACATTAATATAATACCTGCTAAAATTGCTATCAGCGCTTCTTTAGTGTACCCATACTGTTACGAAATACATAATAAAGTAAGAGAAGATAATTAGTTATCTTCTCTTACTTTGTTTTAGGGTAGTCTCAACTGTGATTTAATGGGGTCTGGTATTACTACAGAGTTTTACTTCCATTCAATATTGAGGTATCGTCCATCCAATAACTCCTGAATTAAGAAAAGAGATAACTGATTCAGTTATAGCTAGATATAATGAAATGGGGTTATCCAGTGAGCTAAAATAGTAAGTTACAGAAAAATAATCTGGGAATAAAAAAATCTAAAAATAATTTTTAAGTGTAAAAAATATTCTTGTTGGCTATATGTTAACTACAAAGAAGAGGGAGATTTTTTATTAGAAATATAAAAATAGGAAAATTATCTGAGAGAGTGAAAGCTCTCTTTTTTTATTATAAAATTATCTATTCTTATAAATAAACAACTTGTAATTTTTATCATTCTAAGGTACTATACAAGTAATAAAAAAGGATAATGGAGGAATAAAAATGAACTATAAAATAAAAGAAATGGATAAAATTATGGAATTGAAATTTGTAAAAAAAGTTACAACTTTAGTTGAATATAAAAAAGAGTAGAAATTAAAGATTGTGGTAAAGGAAAAATTTATATTGATAAAGAAATAAAATTATCTACAGAAGATTTCAAAAATTTTTCTGAAAATCTTTTAACTGATTATTCTCTTTTAAAAGATTCTTGTAAATTTATAGAAAGTAAGAATTTATTTTCTGGATCAATTATCACTGATGGAAAAAATAAAATAATTGTTGAAACTCAAGGATATAATTATCCCAGATATATGGCGGTTTTATAAAAAGCAAAGGGAATATTTGCCCTTTGCTTTATCAAGTTTTTTATCGAATTCACCATTATATTTTTTTCTAACTCAAGCATTTCCTCAAAACTTATTTTTTTATATCAATTTGTGTATATGATTCTATATTTTCTTTTTAAATAAAATAAAAAACTCTAAAAGTTTCTATAATTTTTATAGTTTATTTAGAATTTAGCAATTGCATTCCCAATCACTTATAACATAATTATTTATTGTGCATTAGATATTCTTTTATTGCCTCTTCTTTTCTACCCAAATTACTTTTACTTTTCATTCTATTATAATATGCCTTTTCATATGTTGGATCTAATTCTATTACTTTATCATAATCCTTTATAGCTTCTTCTGCTCTACCTAAATTGTTTTTTACAATTCCTCTATTAAAATATGCTAATATATATTTTGAGTTTAGTTCTATTACTTTATCATAATCCTTTATAGCTTCTTCTTCTTTACCTAATATATTTTTACTAACTCCTCTATTATTATATGCATCTATATATGTTGGGTCTAGTTCTACTACTTTATCATAATCCTTTATAGCTTCTTCTTCTCTGCCTAAATCACTTTTACTAACTCCTCTATGAAAATATGCATCTGTATATGTTGGGTCTAGTTCTACTATTTTATCATAATCTTCTATAGCTTCTTCTTCTCTACCTAAATCATTTTTACTAACTCCTCTATGAAAATATGCATCTATATATGTTGGATCTAATTCTATCGCTTTATCATAATCCTTTATGGCTTCTATGGCTTCTTCTTCTCTGCCTAAATCACTTTTACTAACTCCTCTATGAAAATATGCATCTGTATATGTTGGATCTAATTCTATCGCTTTATCATAATCTTTTATAGCCTCCTCTTGTCTACCTAATTTACTTTTACTAATTGCCCTATTATTATAGGTTTCCGCATTTTTCGGATTCAACTCTATTGCTTTAGTAAAATCTTCTATAGCTTCTTCTAACTTTCCTAAATTATATTTAATTCTCCCTTTTTCAATGTAAGAATTTTCATCCATTATACTTCCTTTAATAACAATAAATAAAGTCACACTTATTATTAGCAATAATATTCCAAGATACCTTTTTCTCATAAACATCTCCTTTTTAGTAATTTTCTTCATATTCATTTGAAGATAAACAAAACCAAAGCAATTTTATCCTATTATTATACTTACAAACTTAGTACAAATTTTCTTTACATATCTCTGCCTTTATAAATCAATCTTTTCTAATATCAAAATTTTTAATATGTTATAATTTTAGCTTATATTCTAAATAATTTCAATGGTTATATTAAGTATCTCAATTAAATAAAAAAAGCTGAGTAACATTTAAAAAAAATGTTTCACTCAGCTCTCTTTTTTGTATAATATAGTTACCACCCTAATTATACAAAGGAGACATACA
>NZ_JAWDXO010000049.1 GCF_032477075.1 Fusobacterium sp.
ATGTATGTCTCCTTTGTATAATTAGGGTGGTAACTATATTATACAAAAAAGAGAGCTGAGTGAAACATTTTTTTTAAATGTTACTCAGCTTTTTTTATTAAAATCTATAAATTGAAATATTATAGTACTGCATAGAATGATAAAAGCATAAATTATACAAATTCCGATAAAATATTTTACAAATTTGTATAAAAAATATATAATATAAATAAATTAATATAGAAAGGAGAGAGCAATATGGAGAAAAAAAAGGAATTTTCAAAGTATCTTGAGAATTTTATGAGAAAAAATGGATATAATTTAGAACAAATTTCAAGAGAGACTGGAGTTCCTATAGCAACAATAGGACACTATAAAACAGGAAGGAGAACTCCTAAAAATGATTTTATTGACAAATTTGTTTCTGGATTCAATTTAAGCTCTCAGGAAAAAAAAGAAATTACAATGGCAATTGCTATTGATAGGACACCTGAAGTTATTAAAGATAATATTTTTGATTTTAAAAATGTAAAGCCTATAAAACTGATGGAAGTTCCATTGTTTTCAAGTGTTTCAGCTGGACTTGGGAGAGAAACTATAGCGGAGCCCATAGATTTTATTTCAATACCAAAAATCTCAGGAAATAATATAGTAGCTATTTTAGTACAGGGAGATTCTATGGAAGACACTATTTTAGATGGTTCTATTGTAGTTGTAAATACAGAGTTAATGCCAGAAATAGGCGAAGTTGGAGTATTTTTAACTAAGGGAAGTGATCATGCTGATGGTTTGGTAAAAAGATTAAAATATAAAAATGGTGAGTATGTATTGGAAAGTGATAATAAGGAATATAAAGATTTAAGAATAGAAAATAGTGATATTACAGCTTATGGAAAAGTTATCCAAATAATAAATAATACAAGTAGAAGAAGAAAAGATCCCTTAATCTCTTATATAGATAAGTTAGATATTTATGAAAGAGAAATGATAGAAAGTATGTTAAAAGGATTGATAGAAAAGAAAAAAAACCTAAATAAGTAGAAAAAAAGAAATTTTTGGAATTATATAAAAAATAATTTTAAAATTTGTCTTGACTTTTTTTATACAAAATTGTATAATAATTTTAAGATGATTTCATGAAATATCTAAAAGTTTTACAGAAACAGATTTATAATTGAGATAAACAAGTTTTTCCTAGGTTCCTATACCTATTTTCAAGGACTATGGTTGCTTATTTTTAATATTTTTTTAAAAACAAATTATACAAAAAAGTATAAAATTAAACCGATTTAACTGAGCATCAATATTTTAATATTAGGATGTATGAAATCTTTCATTAAGAAATAAAATTATTGATTTAATATTAGAGGTATGAAAATAAGTAATTGAAAATTCTGGAGGATTTGGTATAGGAATCTGAAACAAACAAAAATACAGGAGGGATACAAAGTGGTAAATATAAAAGAAGTAGTACATAACAGTAAGGAAAGATTTTTAGAGGTGCAGCCTAATGGAGTAGGTATTTACATTGGAATGCAGGCATATGAAGCTATAAAGAACGAAAGTGAATATACAGATTCAATGAAAACTATAATTCCTAAAATGGAACTTTTAACAGGAACATTAGCTGGTGCAGAGTTTACAGTTACATCAGGAACTGTAGAAGTGACGGCAGCTCCTAAAAATGTCGTAGTAGCTCTATTTGATAAATCAGAATTAGATGGATTAGCAACTGCTGAAAATTTTAAAGGAATGGCAAACCCTAATCTTGTTGAAATAGTAAAAGTAACTGCAATAACTGCAAGTTCAATTACTTTAGCAAATGTACCTGTAAATTCAGCTTTTACAAATGCTGTTTTACTTGAAAATGATGGATATATCGATGTAGCTCAAATAACAGATTTTTCATCAACTGAACAGCAAGCAGAGATAAGTACAAACAATAAACATTCAAATGGATATGAAAGTGCAATAGGGGGATTAAAAACATCTTCTATAGATGGAATTCAAGGATACTATCATCCAGATTTTCCCTCTGTGGCTACAATAAACTTTGCATTTGATGGAGAATTTACTATTAAAGCAAGACATGGAGCATTAAAACAAAAAAATACTCCATATATTGAAGGAGTTTATAAAGTTGCAGAATTTACACATTCAGGAACTCTTGATGGTGGAAGTGCCCTATCTTATACAGCAAGCTTAAAACTTCAATCAGGAATGATAGAGAAAAAAGTATTTCAATAAGGAGAATAGGGGAGAAATCCCCTTTCCCTTGTTCTTTTAAATGAAAATATTGGAATATTTTGATTTAAAAAAATAAGATGGGAGGTTATATGAAAGTAGAAATAAATGACAGAAAATATAAATTAAAACTTAATTTAAGAGCAAGGATAAAGCTTGCAAAATATTATTCAGATGAAGTAGAAATGTATAAAAAAGCAGTAATAGGAGACTTAGAAGTTATTACTAAGATAATTTATTGTTCACTTCAAGAATATCAACTTTCCTATGAGGTATTTCTGGAAAGTTATCCTGATATAAAAGAAAGCTATGAGATGTTTTATAAGGTTTTTCAAAAGTTAATAGAAGATGCTGGAAATCCTTTAAATATAAAGATTAAAGAAAAATCAGAAGGAAAGATTGAAGAGAGAAAATCAGATAAAACTGATTTTAGAGAACTTATTATTACATTAATGAGTAAAGGATATAAGCAGGAAGAAGTATTGGATATGACCTATTGGGATATAAATCTCATATTTGAAGCTGACTATAAACATCTGGAAAGAGAAGTATTTCATACAAATGCATTGATTAATACAATAGCTGGAATAGTTGGAAACAAAGGAACAATAGATATTCTTGGAAGAAAGAAAAAAGAAGAATATAGAGATTATTCAACATTTCATGAGATAGGAATATTGTTGAATAGGAAAAGAATAAATTAAGATTTGGAAGGAGGAGAGAATGGGATTAGGAACATTAATATCAATGAAAGCTTTTACAGAGGCTCTATTTGGTGCAATAGTAGGATTAGCAGTTCAAGAGACTTATGAGTTTGCACAAAAAGAGATACAAAAAATAATTGAAGAAGCAGAAGATAATATAAAAACAGAAAAACAAATTAGTATTGAATTAGAAAAAAAATTAAAAGAATTAAATGAATTAGATAAAAAACAAATTTTAACAATAAACGAACAAAAAAAATTGAATAAAGTATTAGAATATTTTAAAAAAACAGATATAAAACTAGCTAATTCTTATGAAAAATTTAAAATGAAAGAGATTAGTTATGCAGATTATCTTAATGTAAAAAATGAAACAAAATCAGAACTTGACTTAAGAAATTATCTAATAAATTCTCAAGAAAAATATTTAGAATATGAAAAAGAATATCAAAAATTACTTAGTGACAATAGTAAATATGAACATGAACATAGATTGCAAGTAACTCCTAAACTAGGAAAAAAAATGATGGGTGGAATGAATAAGGCAAATATTAGAGAAGCAGATAAAAAAGTTGTATTAGAATCAATTGAAAATATGAAAAAAAGAGAAGGATCAAAAGACAAAAATGAAGAGTTAGAAAGATATATCAAAAATGAAAAGAGAATAAAAGAACTTGAAAATTTAAAACAAACAATAATAAAAGATGTAGAAGAAAAAAATATTATAAATAATACATTTGATAATGAAAAGGAAAAAAAAATAATTGAAAAAAAAGCAAATAAAAGTAATGTTGAAGAAAAATATAAACAGGAAGAATTAAAAATAAATGCTAAATATAATAAAGAAGTTTTAGATGAAACAGAAGCCTTTAATGAAAAAATAAAAGAGCTTTTAAAAAGTAAAAATATAAATGAAATTCAAGAAGCTAAAAAAAATCATGAAAAAAAATTAAAAATGCTGGAAGAAGAGAATAAAATTGAACTTCTTAATCATCAAAAGACTAAACCTGGGGCAACAAAAATTGATATTGAAAATTTAGATACAAAAATAAAAATGCTTGAAATAGAAGCTGAAAAAGAAAAAAATATTAATGAAATTAATCAAATAGAAATAGAGATTAAAGCTAGTGAAGAGGCTAAATTATCCAATATTAATAATATGGGAGCAGGACTTAAAAATCTTGCAAGCATGTTTCAAATGCTAGGAGATGTTACAGGTAAGCAATCTATAAAAGACATCTCTAATGTGTTGGGAACAGGAAGTTCCTTATTTGATTTTTTAAATGGTAATGAAATTGGTAAAAAATGGTTAACTGATACTTTTGGAAATAACGCAATTCCTTCACTTGATAATTTTAATATTGGAAATGGGATAGGAAATATAATAAGTGGTGCTTTAGGTGGAGGAACTGAAGGTAATCTTGGAAGCATTATTGGAAGCGGAATAGGAACAGTAATGGGTGGGCCAGTAGGAAGTATTGTAGGTGGAGCCATTGGAAGTATTGGTGGAAGTATATTTGGAAGTAAAAGTAAAAAGAAGAAAAAGAGAGAGGAAAGAAAGCGAAAAGCTGCTCAGGAAAGATTAAAAAGAGGATTAATATCTGGACAGTATAAATGGCAAGATGTTGTTGAAGCATATAATGAAGATCTTTTAAAATTAGGAACAGGAAGCTACATTGATCTTTATGACAAGGTTTCTGCAAATACAGATTATGATAATGTCTTATCAAGTCTTAGTGGAGCAAAATCAGGTTCTGATGGAGTGAGTATGACTACTCTTAAACAATTGATGCCACAGTATAATGAACAACAGATAATTGATTGGTTTAAATCTTTAACTGGTGGAGCAGTATTAAAAGGAGATATTTTAAGTACAGGAGAAGGAAAATATGGAGCTATTGATATTGGAGAACTAGCAAAACAAGTAACAAATGCAAATAGAGATCTTGAAAAAACACTTAAAACAACAATTAAAGGAATTATAAATTTTTCAGCAGATAGTTTAGCAGCAGTTGTTAAAAAAGGCTTTTTTGGAGGAATGGAAGATCTTGGAAATGACATCGAAAGTATGCTTGCTGAAAGCTTGAAAAATACTTTTGTTAATACTGAAATATCAAAAGCTCTATTTAATGGAATGTCAGATAAAGTATCAGACATAGTAAAAGAAATGTTTGTAAAAGACGGCAATCTGGGAATTAACCTTGAAGCAGGAGATTTAGAAAATTTATCACTTACACAATATATGGAACTTATTAAAAAATATACAGAGATTTCCAATGAAAAACTTGAAGAGTTATTCAGAGAATTAGGATTGAATATGGATAACTTAACAGGAAGCATGAATAATTTAAATAAAAACATGAGTAAGAATACAGTTCAAGGAATGGCTACAAATTTATGGAGATATAATTTAGGACAAAATGTGACAAGTGAATTTAATGGTGTGTTTGAAGTTGAGATACCAATAATTCTTGGGGATCAGTTATTAGATAAGAGAATAATAAAAATAACTAGTGACAGCATAAGAAAGGCAAGGAGGAATAAGTTTTAATGAGGACAGAAATTATAAAAGCAGATAACAGCAATCATATAATAACAATAACAAAAAAAGAAGAGGAAATAACAATTGAATTCGATTTTGAACTTGTTCCTGAAATAGTACCTCACTTTACTCTTCCATTATGGGCAATAGGAAAAGAGGAAGAGTATGAGTTTGAAGGTGGATTTGTACTTAAAGCCGATAATACAGGAACAAGAGATATTCTTTATAATCTTTTAGCAAGAATAAAAGAACATAGAGAACTTATATTCGTCTGTAAAACAGCAGATAAATATAAAGGGCAGTTCAGCTATATTTCTCAGGCATTAAAAGATAATGGAATAATTATGAATGGAATAAGATTAAACTGTATAGCAAATATTGATAATACAAATTTTGCTACAATGTTGAATAGTGTAAGAAATCATCAAGGAAATCTAATTGTTTCCACTACATTTGATACCAAGAGAAAAAAAATCTTTAATATTACAACAGTTCCATTAACAAATATAGAATATCTTCTTTCTCCTAATGTTTACTGCAATACTGTAGAAGAATTTGAAAAGATTCTATATAGTGATACAGGAGGGTACAAAATATTTACAATAACAGGAAAGGATTACACAGTTATTTTGAAAGATGAAGTGAATGAAAGTTCCCAAACAGCAATAATTAATGGAGCAGTAAAAGATTGTAAAATATATTCTTTCAGTTTAGAGGAGGTATAGAGAATGAGAAAATTTTTGCTTAAATATGAACTCCTTAATAATGAAGGATTATGGAAGAATTTTACAGAACAGGTTGTTGGAACTACAACTATAAATCTTGGAAATATAGCTGAAGTTGGGAGTGAAGATTTTGGGATAGATAGCTTAAAGAAATTTGCCAATCTTACTATCCATAATGATAAAAATAAAAGGCTTACAACAGGACCAATTTTATCAACCAATCAATTTCAGTTAGGGAGAAGAATAAGAATAAAAGTAAGAACAGCAAAATCTACAAATCACTACAATTTAAATTTGACTGGAGAAGATAGGACCTATCTTCTTCTAAAAAATATAAAAGGAGTAGAGGAAATAGATTTGGTAAGTGTTTATGATGGAGAACATTCATTATCCCCAGCAGAAGCTGATTTAAAAATAGAAAATACTTCTCAAATGGCAAATGGTTTGTATGTATATTTTAATAGGGTGGTTAAGCAGTATGAAAAGATAGGTTTTCTAATAATAACAACAGCAAGTGATCTTGATTCTGATAGAGCAGAATTTGAAGGGACTGGGGCAAGAGAATATTTTATTCCAAATGTAGATCCAGATATTGTAGAAGTTTTAGGTTACTATAAGTATTCATATCTCCCTTGGGGTATTGGATATTTTTCAAGAAAATACTTTTCTGATACATATGGGGTAGAATACCTCTATTTTGCTAAAGAGGATGATCCAGATAATTTTCCATATTATATAGAGAGTGTTGTTAAAGAACAAAATGGAATAAGGATAAAATTAAATACTGAACTGCCAGTAAATGAAAGAATGGTAATTGGACTATTTTTCAGTGCAGCAGAAGATATCATAATATTTGATGGAAAAATAAGGCGATATGAAGGAAGAGGTTATCATAATGTTTCTCTTGAATGCCAAGATTTTTCATATGACCTTGATGTTATAGCAATAAATAAGACATATCCTAAAGGAGTTACATTTGAGGATACGATAAAACAAATATTGATTGATAACAAAAGAGAAGATATAGAATTTCTGTACGATTCTTACAATACTGCTACCTTAACAGAAGATTATAGTATTGAAGATACAACTATATGGGATTCTATTCAAAAACTTGCACTGTCAAAGGGATGGAGCTTGTACTTTAGATATGATAGAACAAAAAATAAACAGGTACTGATTTTTGAAGATACAATTTCAGCAAGTTATATAACTTATCAGCTTCTTAGAGGAGATGTGGTTGGAGAATTTAATTATGTAGGAGATTTGACAAGAGTAAGAAATATTGTATCAGTTGTATATAAAGATCAGAATGACAGTAATAAAATAAAAACAATAGAACTTAAAGATGAAGATTCAATACTTAGATATAGAGAGAATAGATTAACATTGGGACTTGATTTAACAGAAAATTTAATAACTACAAATGATATGGCTATGAAGCTGGCAACTCAGGCATTAAAAGATTTAAAAGACCCAGTAGTGAACTATACAATTGAAACAACTTTAATGCCTAAGTTAAAACTTAATGATGAGTTATGGTATATACATGAAAACTTAACAGAGAGACCATTGTTTTTAAGAGCTTATTCTATTGAACATTCAGTTTCAGTTGGAGATACAGGAGAACTTCAATGTAATACTGTTATTACAGGTGGTGGAAAAATTCAATATAAACTTAATGAATGGCTTTATAATGACAGCAAAATAAAAGATGATAAAGAGATAATTATAGTATAGGGAGGAAAAATGGCACTTAATAAAGGAAGATTAGAAGAAATAGCAACAGCAATAGCCTTGATGTATGATCCTGAGGTTTATTCAAAATTAAAAATGGAGATAAATAAACCTATGGCAGATGTTCCAGCAGGGCATGCTTTAAATATCAACTGGGACAATATTGTAAATTCATATAAGATAATAAAGGATTTCCTAAAGGAAACTTTATATAAAGAAGATATGTCAATGGAAAATATTGGAAATAAACTTGTACAAAGGGGAACAAATGGAGGGATAAAAGTAGGGGATATTTATACTACAACACCCTCAAATAATGGAGCTATTGCTGTAGATAGCGGAATAGCATATAAAGATTCAACTGGGATAATTAAATATACTAATAATTTTACAGAATTTAGAAAATTAACTAATACTATATCAAAGGATGAAATGAATACTGTTGAAAAGTTAGATATAAATGGAAATTTTCAAATGTGGGGAGGAACAAAGACAATTACCTTAAAAGAAGAAGCTAAAAAATATAAGGTAATAGCTGCTAAAGCTGGAGGATCACAAGCAGATGTACAATTTATGCTATTAATTCCCAATCAATTAGTAAAAGCAAGAGAACATGATAGAAATGGAGGAGGAGAAATACACTTGATTTGGGATGGAGCAATAACTATAGCAGTAACACATTATATACATAGGGATGGGAGAACAGGAGAAGTAGCAGGAGTGTGGGGGATAATATGAAAAAAGGAAATATTTTATTAAATATAAATGCAGATGTAGTAGAAGGACCAAAAGGGCTATCTATAAGAGAAATAATGTATAAAGAAACATTAGCAAATGGAAATAATATATATCAAGTAGTTTTAGAAAATAATATTGTAATAGGGGAAATAGAATGTAAAAAAGGAAATAAAGGAGATAAAGGAGAAAAAGGAGATACAGGAAAGGGAATCTTAGCTATAGTAAAAAAACAGAAAATAGGATTGATGAATTATTTTGAAATTCAATATACAGACAAAACAACTTGGGAATTTGCTATAGAAGATGGTGAAAATGCTTATGAAGTAGCTGTAGATAATGGATTTGAAGGAACAGAAGAAGAATGGCTACTATCTCTTATAGGAAGAGGGTTAGAATTTAGTTGGGAAGGAAGTAGATTAGGAGTAAGGGTAGATGGAGAAACAGAATATCAATATAGTGATGATTTGAAAGGGGAAAAAGGTGATAGAGGAGATATCGGACCTGGAAACATTCTTTCTATTGGAAAAGTTGAAAAAGGAGAAGAGCCTCAAGTAACAATAGAAGGAGAAAGTCCAGAACAAGTATTAAATTTTGTACTGCCTAAAGGAGATAAAGGTGAAATTGGGGAAAAGGGAGAACAAGGAGAACAGGGAAGAAAAGGAAATGGTATAGTAAGAACTCAATTTATAAGAGAAGATAATGAAAGAGTATATTATAAATTTATATATGATGATGGATCTGAATTTCAATGGTCAACTTGGAAAGGAGAAGCAGGTATTTCAGTAACAGGAGCAATTGCAGGAGATATTGTTGATACATTGGATAGAACAGTAGAAACTCAAGAAGACTGGTTATCACTTGAAAATTATAGAGCTATAAATATATTAGACTATTCTGAGATGCAGGGTAAAGTAAAAACTACAAATACATATTGGGAGAATATTGTTCCAAAAGATTTGGCAGGAACTGATGATTCAAGATTTACAATGGAATGGGCATATTTTGATATGAATGGAAATAAATATCCACTGCCATCTCAAAAACTAATAGCAGGAATCAAAGGTGGAAATCATAAACCTGAAAAAATAATTCTTCCATATAGCTCTAATCAGCCAATAATGCAAGGAGCTGGAAATTATAAAATAACAATAGCTTTTGGTGGAAGTATTGTAAGAGAATTAATAGCCAATAATAAAAATATATTATGTATCGTTGACTTAAGATTCAAATCTCATGTTAGAGATCAATATGGAAATACTATATGGAGTTGGAATGAAATAGTTAATAGTTCAGGATTTCATACCAATAATTATCAAGTGGGAAAAGCTCAAAAATCAGTTCATAATCTTTTAAGTAAATCAAAAGGAACAACAGATATAAGAATTGCTGTTGGAATGCAATATAACAAAATGGCAATGGAAACAGGAATGTTAACATCATATCAAAATATTGATGATGCAAGAGATCCTAATTATATTGGATTTATAATTGACTCAAATGAAAATGATTTAGAAATTGAAATTTATAAAATGGAAATGTGGGTTCTTAAAAATGGAAATGAAGAATATTTAGATTTACCTCCAAATAAATTAATGCCTAATTTTATACCATATTGGGAAGATTCAGCAAATAGTGGAGGAGACTTTGCTGATATTGATAAGTATTTTTATCTGGAACAAAATTTAAAAAGGCAAATTTATTTAGGAAAAAAAACAACAAGAGCATAAAAATTTTAAAAACAATATTATAAATGAGGTGATACTTATAAAGATACAGAAAATAGTAAAAGATATGGATTTAAATAAGGTTATGTATATAATAGCTCTAAATGAAATATCAGGAAATGAAAATGTTATATGCAGATTTAGTTATGCAGGAGGAATATCAGGATATAGTTTTGGGAGAAGTCAATTTGATGTAAAGCATAATTCAAAAGCAGGAGAATTTTTAAAAGAAAATTGTGGTTTTACAGCAGGAGATATTGAGAGATTATTAAGATTAGATAAAAATATTAATGATCTTAATGAAAAATTAAGGAAATATAGAAAAGAAATAGATGAATTAGATAGAAAGCATATAAAAGAAATGGTAAATTATGTAGCCAATCTTAATGAGTTACCAGAATTTGAAGATGAAAAGACATTTGTCCATTTAGTGGATTATCATAATCAATTTAATCTTAGTAAAAATGGACTTATGCATAATTTTATAAAAAGTAAAAAAATATTGAAATCTGAAGATATATATAATTTTAAATTAGGTTTGAAATGGGGAAAAAAAGCTCCTCAAGATGTAAAAAGAAGATATTTGAATATAGAGAATAATTGGAAATAAGAGAGGTGACACTAATGTTTCAAAAAACTGTATTAAATGTAGTAAGCAGTTTTTTACCAGATATATTAAAAAAGTATTTACAGCCAGAAGAGATTGATCAAGTAATGGCAGATGTAGAAAAAGAGAGATTACAAGTATTTTCAAAAATGCTTGAAAGGGGAGGGATACTTCATCTATTCTATGTATATAGTATATTGGTAATATTTCATCATATAATCACTCCTTATCTGTCTGCATTTATGGGAGTTGAAATATATAGCCTTCCTATTCCAGGAGAATTAACAGCACTAATTGGAAGCCTAGGAGCAGTTATATTAGGTAAGAAACATCTGGATAAAAAATTAAAAAACTAAATTTACCAAAAAAGTGAATGGAAACAAGAAAGAAGTTCAGAAGTTCTGTATGAACTTCTTTTTATATTAAAAAAAGAGTGGAAAAGATTTTATTTTTAGTAAAAATTCAGTATTTGATCTCATTTAATATAATATCTTTAAATTGTAATCTTTCAAAAAAAATGATAGAATAAAGAATAATTTTATAAATTATCAAAGGATGTAGAATATGATAGTAATGCCTTTTATTTGTCTTTTTTTAGGAATTGTTATAGGAAGAAAAAATCTTTCAAAAAAAATGATGGAAAAAATAGATATTTCTGTAAACATAGTTGTAGTAATTTTAATGGCTACTATTGGTATGAATATAGGAATTAATGAAGAAATAATATCAGAACTTGGAAAAATAGGATGGAATTGTGCAGTTATTTCTATTTTTGGAATGGGTTTTAGTATAATTTTTACTGTTATATTAGAAAAAAGTATTCTTCCCTTAGAGGAGATAAAAAATAAAATAAATCTTGAAAATCTTAGAGATAAGAAAGAAGTTGAGCAGGAGAAAAGTGAAAAGTCATTGTTGACTATAGTTATTCCAGTAAGTGTAATATCAGGTGTAATGATTGGCATTTTTTTCATGGATAAAACCTATGAAATATTTTTAAACTACTCTCTGATTATTTCATTGGTAATGTTGTATACAGGAGTGGGAATATTTCTTGGAAGTAATTTAAATGTATTGAAATATATAAAAGAAATAGGAATAAAAATTTTATTAATATCTTTAGCAATAGCTGTTGGAAGTATTTTAGGAGGAGTTGTATCTGGAAAGATGTTAGGAGTTCCTATAGAGATTTCTGTTATTTCAGCAGGAGGAATGGGGTATTACAGCTTAACTGGAGCATTTATGACCAGCAGATTTGGAATTGAAGCTGGGACTTATGGTTTTATTGTAAATATAATGAGAGAATTTTTTACTATATTTTTTCTTCCTGTACTAGTCAAAATAAGCAAGGGGAGTGCAATTGCTTCTGGGGGAGCAGGAAATATGGATACAATGCTTGTACCAGTGACTAAATTTGTAGGAACAGAATTAGGTTTGGTTACTCTTATAACAGGAATTATATTAACATTTTTTGTACCTGTTATACTGCCTCTTTTAGGAAGAATATTTGTTTAATAAAAACAATATAGATGAGATTATAATAGTTATTCCAGATAATGGAAAATATATTAGGTTTAGCTGAAAATATTACTTGAGGTGAAAGATGAAAGATAATAAAGATGAAAAGATAAAGGTAATCTCTTCTATAACACTAACAATTGTGGCTTTAGTATGGGGAACTACGTTTGCTGTGATAAAAGATACTTTAAGTATTGTTCAGCCGTTTTCACTTATGATGTTGAGATTTGGGTTTTCAGCTTTGCTTCTCTCTCTTCTTTATATAGGAAAAATAAAAAAAGCAAAAATAAAAGATATAAAGAATGGAAGTATAATAGGGATATTTATGTTCCTGGCATTCTATTTTTTAATAATCAGTATAAAGAATACAACAGTTTCTAAGGTATCTTTTATAATAGGAGCATATGTACTTATAGTTCCATTTCTTGCATGGAGAATAAATAAAAAGAAACCAGATAAATATGCTCTAGCAGGAGCTGTTTTAGCAACTATTGGATTAGGATTTTTAACAATTGAAAAGGGAGTGGCATTTAATGTTTGGGATATAGCAGCAGTTTGTTGTTCATTTTTCTTTGCTGCACATATGATAGCAATTGAAAGATATGGAAAGGATTCAGATCCCATACTTATTACTGTAATTCAGTTTATAGTAACAGCAGGAATATTTGTTGTTCTAACAGGATATTTTGAAGGATATGATTTTTCAATTCTCCCTAGAATAAAATGGACTTTAGGGTATCTTGTAGTTATAAGTACAGTTATATCTTTTGCTGTGCAAACTGCTGTACAAAGATATATTTCCTCTACAAGTACTGCTTTAATATTAACTCTTCAATCAGTTTTTGGAGCTATTTTTGCAGTTTGGTATCTAAATGAAAGAATGACTTTTCAAATGGGAATAGGATGTGTATTAGTATTTGCAGCAATACTTACACAAGAAACAAAATGGAAGTTTTTAACAAAAAAAGATTAGTAAAAAAATGTACTGAAAAGTTCACAATAATTTCACAAACTCTTGGTATATTAAGAATATAAAATCTTTCCCCAAGATGTTTTAATATATAGATAAAAGAAAATCCCTCCAAAGAAGAAGGGATTTTTCTTTTTTTGTATTTTTTATAAAGAATATTTTTTAGGAGGATTTCCTGAAAAATCATAAAATATAGCTTCTGCACCCTCTAAATAGAATATTTCAAAAGCAGGGTTATCAGGTGTTTGATAAATTGATTTTACAAGAGAATTATTTTCTATTATCTCTGATTTTACATCTATATTGTCATTAAAAACAACTCTTCCATGGATTCTCAGCCATACTGCTGCTGGAGTAGAGGAACATAACTCTACATATGGATTATTTTTTATTTCCTTCCAAACTTCTTTTTGATTTGAGGTACAGAAAAATAGTTTTCCATTTTTTTCTAACATAAATTGAAATGGACGAACTTTTGGTTTATCGTCCAGACCAATAGTAGCAAAAAATTGTACAGGATTACTTTTTAAAAAATTTAATACTTCTTTCATATTTATTCCTCCTAAAACTTGTAATTTTGTTTCTTTATATATATAATAGCATATAGAAGTATTATATAAAGTAAGCACTTTAAAGTTATATAAGCACCAAAAAGATACTATTGTGTAAAAATAGTAGTTTAAGGAGAAAAGAAATGAAAAAAAGAGAATTGCCTCTATGTCCTGTAGAAATAACTATGGAACTTATTGGAAATAAATGGAAGGTATTAATATTAAGAGATCTTATGGAAGGAACAAAAAGATTTGGAGAATTAAGAAAATCAATTGGAGAAATAACACAAAAAGTTCTTACACAAAATTTAAGAGCTATGGAAGGAGATGGATTACTTGAAAGAAAAGTATTTGCTGAGGTTCCTCCAAGGGTTGAATATACTCTTACCACTACAGGATATAGTCTGAAAAAAATATTAGATTCAATGTTTTTATGGGGAGATGAATATAAGAGAAATAATTACTAGAAATTTCACGAAATTTTCACAAACTCTTGGTATATTAAGAATATAAAATCTTTCCCCAAGATGTTTTAATATATAGATAAAAGAAAATCCCTCCAAAAGAAGAAGGGATTTTTTCTTTTTTAAAAATATAATTTTAAGATATTTTAAGAAAATAATAGTGATCTTATATCTGTAATTTAATTGATAAAGTAAAAAAAATAAAAAAATATTGAAAAAAATTGATAATTAATTTAAAATATATAGGACATTAAAAAAATAAAATAGAGTATAAAGTTAAAAAATAAAAAATTATTGATTAGGGGGATAAGATGGAGAGTAGGGTAGAAAAAATAAGAAAGTATTGTGTAATAGGATTTATAATAGTAGGACTAGCATGTATATTTGTTGAAAAATCACAAGGACCTAAAAAATATACGGGAACTGCTGAAGGGTTTGACAGTGAGGTGAAAGTTGAAATCTTGGCTAAGAAAAATGGAAAAGGAGAGCTTAGAATAACTGACATAATATGTACTCATGGGGATACTGAAGCTATTGCAGGACCCGCTGTAGAAAGTTTAATAGCAACTGTTAAATCTACACAAGATATAGAATCTCTTGATACTATTGCAGGAGCTACTTACACTTCAGAAGGATTTATTGATGCAATGAAAGATGCATGTTCAAAAATAAAATAAAAAATTTATATATAAAAGGCTCAAATTTTTAATTTGAGCCTTTTTTCATTTCTTAGGAAATTATAATTTGATAAATTTGTTGAAAAAATAAAAAATATTAATTATTTTAGCTTCATATTAGATATATTTAATCGAATAAGATTAAA
>NZ_JAWDXO010000050.1 GCF_032477075.1 Fusobacterium sp.
ATGTATGTCTCCTTTGTATAATTAGGGTGGTAACTATATTATACAAAAAAGAGAGCTGAGTAAAACATTTTTTTTAAATGTTACTCAGCTTTTTTTATTATTTTTTAAATTGTGAGAAGAGAATACTTTTAATTTAGAAATTTAATGAAGTATATGATAAGTTAAAAACTAATAATAATGAAATCCAGTTTCTCCGGAAAAATTTTAAATAGTGTATAAATTTTTTTAAAATTGTTTGACATTATGTAAAAATAGATTATAATAAATACATAAACCTTATTTTCAAAAAAATGAAAATTAAAAAAGAGGTAATTATGAATAATCAAACTGGAAAATTACAAAAAGCTGTAATAGGTCTATCCAAAGATATTTTAAGTAGAGAAATAGAAAATAATTTAGATACAATAGTAAATTATTCAGAGAACTTAGAACTTTCTTTAGGAACAATACAAAAAGCTTTGAAAGAATTAACAGATATAAAAGCGATAGACTTAAGGAAAAAAGGTAAATATGGGACTGTTATCGAAAATATAGATTATAAAAAGTTATTAGAGATTTTAAAAATAAACTATCTTTTGTGTGTTATGCCAATAACATATTCCCAGAGGTATAAAAAAATAATGGATAATATTGCAAATAGTTTGAAAATACCTATCTCACTATATTTTTCTCATATGAGAGGTGGATATGTAAGACAAAAACTTATTGAAGAAGGAGTTTATCATTTTGGGGTGGTTTCAAAATTAGCTGCTCAAAATGCTATTGATAGTGGATTTAATTTAGAGATTATAGAGGAATTTGGTCCAAGAACTTATGTGACAAAACATGTTATTTTAAAAAGAAAAGATTGTAAAGTAATTAATGTTGGAAAAGATTCTGAATCTAATGATCATATTTTTTTAACAAATTTTAATTTTCAAAAAAATGAAAATATTAAAATTGTGGATATTAAATATTCAGAGGTTATTGAAAATCTAATTGCTAAGAAAATTGATGCAGCTATATGGAACTATGATGATGTTTTAGATAAAATGATACATTTGGAAAAACATGGAATAGTTATTGAAGAACTTAATGAAAATGAAGGGAATCTTTTAGCTACTGAATCTGTTATAGTAATAAGAAAAGGTAACGAAGTTATTAAAAATATATTTAAAAAGTTTTTTGATAAAGAAAAATTTAAACTTATAGACTAAATAAATATTGGAGGGGAAATGGATTTACAAACTAGATTGGAGATATTAAATAGTTCAAAAGCTATAACAGATTGTACAAAGGAAGTAATGTTAAATGTTATTCAAATGTTTAAGAAAATACATGAAATAGAATTAACCGAAGAGAATGGAGCAATGCTGATTACCCATTTATCAATGGCCATAATGAGAGTAAAAAATAATGAACCAGTAAAAACTATTGATGAAGATGTATTTAAAGAAACTTTAGAAAGTGAGCATATTGAAAAAGCAAATCTTATTTATGAGGATTTGTCAAAAGTTTTAGATGTAACTTTACCAGAAAATGAAAAAAAATATATGCTGGTAAATATTTGTGTGATTTTAGAAAATATTTAATAACTATAAAAATAAGAAGGGGTGAAAAGTATGAAAAGGATAGTAATAGGAGGACAAATTGATAAAGACAGATTAGCTCAAACTGTAAAAAATATTTGTGGAGACAGAGCAATTGTAACAATAAAAACAGATATAGAAGCTGCTATGGATGTAAAAACAAATATGGCAGATTACTATTTAGGAGCCTGTAATACTGGAGGAGGAGGAGCTTTAGCCATGGCTATTGCACTTTTAGGGGCAAATAATTGTGCTACAGTTTCAATGCCTGGTAATATAAAAAGTAATGAAGAGATTGTTGCTGAAATTGCAGCAGGAAAAAAGGCTTTTGGATTTACAGCACAACATATAGATACAGTTGTACCAGTTATTCTAGCAGAGATTTTAAAATAGGAGGTATAGATGAACTATATAGTTGCAGTTTTATTAGGAAGTTTAGCAGCACTTTTAGCTAACAGAGGAGTAGCTGTATTCAATGATGGATTGAGGCCTATTGTTCCTGAATTTTTAGAAGGAAGAATGGATAGAAAATCCTTAGCAGCTACAAGTTTTGCATTAAGTTTTGGTTTAGTTGTGGGATTTGGAATACCTTTTTCACTTACTACACATATAATTTTAATTCATAGTATTCTTTTAGGAACAGATATAATAGGATCGTCTTTTAGCTCTGATAAAAAAGGAATGGTATTATCAACTGTAGCTGGAGGATTTTATGGATTGCTTATAACTTTAGGATTAAAAGTTGTTGTAGATATTTTTGCTAAATTGCCAGTAAATTTTTTACCATCTCTTGGAAAAGTAGGTTCTCCTATTATAGTTGCTTTTGCTGCTTTTCCAGCTTTAGTGGTAGCTTATCAATATGGTTTTAAAAAAGGAGCTACAACTTTTGGATTGACAATAATTGTGAGACAAGTTATTCAGAAATATGGAACATTCATGTTTGATGGAAGTAAAATAGTTTTAAATCCAGATGGAATGGCTCTACTTATTGCTATGGTAATTATGATAACTTTTGCTATGAGAGAAAAGGTAGCAACAGATGCTCCAGGGTCAAATACAATGTTACTAAATATATTTGCTGCTAGGGTTGAAAGAATAAAGAAAAATATTTTAGGTTTAGCACTTATGGGAGGAATAATATCTGCTGCTATAAGTTTACATCTAGTGGCAGGAGATCCCATCTCTTTGAATCTTTTAGCTGATGGGAAAACTTCAGAAGCTGGACTTGCTGCTCTTGCTAGGGCTATTGGATTTGTTCCATTAGTTGCTACAACAGCTATAGCTACTGGGGTTTACGCACCTGCAGGAATGACATTTGTATTTGCTGTAGGAATCTTTTCAAGAAATCCTTTAATTGCTTTTGTTGGTGGAGCAGCAACTATATGCATTGAGATATATGCTCTTGGTGCCATAGCTAAGTTCTTAGACAAATTTCCTGGAGTAAAAGGATGTGGAGATCAAATTAGAACAGCCATGTCTAAAGTTTTAGAAGTTGCGTTAATTGTTGGAGGAATGATTGCAGCTGATGCTATGGCTTCAGGTCTTGGATATCTATTTGTAGCTGGAGTTTATTTATTAAATAAAACAGCTAAAAAACCACTTGTAGATATGGCAGTAGGACCAGTTGCTGCTATATTGTTTGGAATTTTATTAAATATATTTTCGATTTTAGGTTTATATGGTGTATAAAAAATTTAAGAGGAGTTTTTACTCCTCTTAAATTATAGTGAGGTGAAGAAATGAATTTAAAAGTTCTTTCTGGGATACAAAGAACAAAAGAGTTTTTAGGAAGAAGTGTAAAAAAGCAAAATCCAAATATAATTTTAGAACTTTTTAGAAAAAACTCTAACTATAAAACCTTTGGAATTAAAGATACCAGTGAAATAAGTGGTGAATTTATAGAAAAATTATTGATAAATGGATATTCGTGGAATACAATTGACAATTGCAGTGATAGGGGAAGAGCAGTAGATTTAAATCTTTTAAATCCTATTACTGGGAAATTAATGATTGGGTCATCCAGTGGAACAGCTATAAATATTTTGTATGGGCTAAATACCATAGGAATTGGAACTGATGGAGGAGGGTCTGTGTTGGGACCTGCCATTGGATTAAATCTTTATTCAGCATTATTGTCTGGAATTGGAATAAAGGGAAGAAGCAGAAAGAAATCTACAGACTCTATAGAATTCACTCCTGGAGTTGGGGTGATTGCTCAAAATTTTTCTGATTTAAAAGAGGTTTGTGAGATATTTTTAACAGAACCCCAAGAAAAAATAGAAAAATGTTGTGCACTGGATTTAGACTTAGAAGTTTATGAAAAATTAAGTAAAAATTATAAAATAGACCTTTTAAAGATTAGCGAAAGACCTTCTAGAAGAGAGGATATGATAACTTTTTTGAAAGATATATTTAAAAATTATAATGCCTTTATATACATAGAAAAAGATATAGAAATTGAAGGATTAGGAGATTCTGTTTTGGGTGTTATGGGTAAAAAAGCTAGTGAGATTCAAAAGAGTTCAAATAAAGGATTTTTAAAAGTTTTGAATATGATGGACTGTTCAGCAATAACTATTCCAACTAGAGATATTGGCAGTGCAATAGTTATAGCAGTGCCAAAGGGTAAAAAATATTTAAAATCTTTACTGGAAATATCATTCATTTTAAGTGAAGACAAAAGAGCAGAGCTTTATAAAGAGTATTTTTTAAATTATCCACTAAAAGAAATAGATAGTAGAGAATTTAAAAATTGGAGGGAATATGATTAAAGATATAACATATATGCATGAGCATGTAACAATTGATCTTTCCAAAGAGAAAAATAATATAGATTGTAAATTAGATTCTTTTGAAGAAACAAAAAAAGAGTTTTTAAGATTAAAAGAACTTGGAGTAACAAGAATTGTAGATGTGACTAATATAGGAATTGGCAGAAATGTAGATTATGTTATGAAAATGGAAGAAAGTACAGGATTAAAAATATATATGTCTACAGGTTATTATAAAGAACCGTTTTTACCAAAAGAAGTTGAGGAATTAAATGTCGAAAAATTAGCTCAAAAAATGATAGATGATATAAGAATTGGAATAGATGGAAAAAAGAAATGTGCAACATTTATTGGTGAAATTGGAACTGGTTTTAAAGTTATAACTGAACTTGAAAAAAAAGTTTTTCATGCAGCGGCTATAGCTCAAAAAGCAACAGGAGTTTTTATAACAACTCATACAAGTTTAGGAAAATTAGGGCATGAGCAGCTAGATTTTTTAGAAAATTTAAAAGCAGATTTAAATAAAGTTATTTTAGGTCATACAGCTTTAGCTAATAATTTAGATTATATAAGATCTCTTCTTAAAAGAGGGGTCTATATAGAATTTGATACTATTGGAAAAGATAGCTATTTACCTGATGAAATCAGAGCCCAGTTTATAAAAGAACTCTGTGATGAAGGGTGGAGTGACAAAATAATAATGTCTGTTGATTTAACAAGAAAATCCCATTTAAAAACCAATGGTGGAATTGGTTATGCATATTTAATTGAGAATTTTCTTCCAATGTTGAGAAAAATAGGAGTACAAGAGGTATTTTTAGAAAAGATATTAGTAGAAAATCCGAAGAAAATTTTAGGAGTTAGGAGTAAATAATGAAAACATACCCATTGGAATCAATAGGAATAGAAGCAGCGAAAGAAAAACAATTTAAAATGATAGATATAATAACAAGGTATTTTCAAGGACATGAGATTTTAACCAGAGGTGATCTTGGAGTTGTTAAAAAATTAAACAAGCCTTTAACTACAGAGAAAGCTGAAAAAGTTATAGCAGAGTTTTTTAATAGTGAAGCAGCAGTGCTTGTAAGAGGTTCAGGAACAGCAGCTATAAAGTGGGGGCTTTATAGTATTTTAGATGAGAAAAAAGTGAGAAAAGTATTAGTTCATAAAGCTCCAGTTTATCCAACAACTGATATAACTTTTAAAATGATGGGAATAGAAAAAATAGAGGCTGATTTTAATAATTTACATGAATTAAGAGAAGTATTGAAAAATAATAATTTTCAAGCTGCTTTAATTCAATATACTCGTCAAAAAATAGATGATTCATATAATATAAAAGAAGTTATTGATGAAATTAAGAAATATCAACTTCCAATACTTACAGATGATAATTATGCTGTTATGAAAGTAAAAGAAATTGGAAGTGAATTGGGAGCTGATCTTTCAGCATTTTCTACTTTTAAATTATTGGGACCTGAAGGTATAGGATGTGTAGTTGGAAAAAAAGAATTTATTGAAAAGATAGTTAAAAGTAATTACTCTGGAGGAGTACAAGTCCAAGGACATGAAGCATTAGATGTTTTAAAAGGTCTGGTATATGCACCTGTATCACTTGCTATTCAAGGAGAGGTAAATGACCAATTGTACACTTTATTTAATAATGGAGAATTAGAATTTATAAATGCAGCTTATCTTGTAAATGCACAGTCTAAAGTGATTATTGTGGAGTTAAAAGAAAATATTGCTGAAGAGATACTGATTCATGCTGAAAAATTAGGAGCTTTGCCAAACCCTGTAGGAGCAGAGTCAAAATATGAATTTTCACCATTGTTCTACAGAGTTTCAGGTACTTTTAGAGCTCTAGATTCGACTTTAGAAAAAAGAATGATTAGAATAAATCCCAATAGAGCTGGAGTAGAAACGATAGTCAGAATATTGAAAGAGAGTTATAGAAGGACAAAAGAGGTGAAATAATATGTTTTTGGATATTTTGCAAAAAAAGAATTCTGAATTAATAAAAGTTGCAATAGAACTTCATCAAAAGGGTGAAATATTACCAGATACATATATTTTAGATGTAGATGCTATTTTAAAAAATGGAAAAGATCTTTGCGAAAAAGCAAAAAAAAATGGAATAAAACTTTATGTTATGACAAAACAGCTTGGAAGAATTCCATATTTAGCTAAAAAATTAATTGAAATTGGATTTTGTGGTGTTGTAACTGTAGATTTTAAAGAAGCTTTAGTTATGATGAACAATGAAGTTAAACTTGGAAATGTTGGACATTTAGTTCAAATACCATCAGCTCTTGTGGAAAAAGTTATATGCCATAATCCTGAGATTATAACAGTTTATTCTTTAGAAAAGATAAAAGAGATAGATTTAATAGCAAAAAAATATGGAAAAATTCAAGATATAATGTTAAGAGTTTTAGAAAAAGACAGTAAAATATACTCTGGGCAAAGTGGTGGATTTTATTTAGATGAAATAAAAGAAGTGACTGAAAATATTTTAAAGTTTAAAAATGTTAGAATTAATGGGCTTACATCTTTTCCTTGTTTTTTATATAACTTTGATAAAAATATAATTGAAGGAACTAAAAATATTGAAACAATAAAGAAAGCTGAAAAAATACTGAAAGATATGGGAGTTATTGTAGAGCAACTGAATATGCCATCTGTGACATCTTTAGAAAATATTGAAGATATAAAGGCTAATGGCGGAACTCATGGAGAACCAGGGCATGCTCTTACAGGAACAACTCCATTTAACAGTAAAAATTCAGATGGAGAAATACCAGCAATTGTTTATGTATCTGAAATATCCCACAATTTAGATAAAAAATCCTATTGCTATGGTGGAGGACACTATAGACGTTCTGGAATGAAAAATATTTTGGTAGGAAAAGAGTTTGGGAAAATGAGAAAAGAAACAATAGAATTTCCTACTATGGAGAGTATTGATTATTATTTTGAAATATGTGGAAATAATGAAGTTGGAGAAACGGTTATTGGAGCTTTCAGAACTCAGATATTTGTTACAAGAAGCAATGTAGCACTTATAGAGGGAATAAAAGATAAAAAGCCAAAAATTATAGGTATTTATGACAGTTTAGGAAGAGAGATGTAATTATGAAAAGATTTGTGGTATTGGTATTAGATAGTTTTGGTATTGGTGAAATGAAAGATGTAAAAATAGTTAGACCACAAGATGTAGGAGCAAATACATATAGAAGCGTATTGGAGGGTAATCCCAATTTAAGTATACCTAATTTAGAAAAATTAGGTATTGCCAATGCAGCAGAACTAGAAATTGGTAATGTAAAATATTCAAAGGAAGCTGTATATGGAAAAGCAAACTTAAAGCATTTTTGGTGTGATACTTTTTATGGGCATCAAGAGCTTATGGGAACTTATCCTAAAAAACCTAAAGTTGAACCTTTTTATAAGGTTATTGATGAAGTAGAGAAAAAACTTAAAGAGTATGGTTATTCAGTTGAAAGATTTGGCTCTCCACGAGAGATACTAGTAATAAATAAGTGTGCCACTGTAGGGGATAACCTTGAGGCTGACTTAGGACAGGTTTATAATATAACTGGAGCTTTAGATCTCATAAGTTATGATGAATTGTTGAAAATAGGAAGAATTGTAAGAAATGTAGTAAAAGTTCCTAGAGTTATAGCCTTTGGAGGGGAAGAGGTAACACTAGAAAATATAAAAGATGCTTATGAGTGTAAAGACTTGTTTTTTGCAGGAATAAATGCTCCAAAGTCTGGAGTTTATAAAAAAGGATATCAAGTACAGCATATGGGATATGGAATCAATAACGAAGTACAACTGCCAAAGGTCCTAGAAGGAATAGCTAAAACTATTTTAATAGGAAAGGTTGCAGATATAGTTGAAAATCCAAATGGAAAATCTATTTTTGGTGTGGATAGTAGTGAAATTATGGATAGGTTAATTGAGGAGATTAAAGAAAATAAAGTTGGTTTTATTTGTGCTAATATACAGGAAACAGATTTAGCTGGTCATCAAGAGGACCCTATAAGATATGGAGATAGACTTGAAGTTGTTGATAAGAAATTAAAATTGGTTATGGAATTATTAGATGAGGAAGATATACTCATAGTGACTGCTGATCATGGAAATGATCCAAATATTGGGCACTCTAATCATACAAGAGAACTAGTACCAATTTTAGTCTATAAAAAAAATGGATTGAAAGGACTTAATATAGGTGAAAGAAAGAGTCTTTCAGATATAGGGCAAACTGTAGCTGAATATTTTGGAAGAGTACTTCCAGATAATGGAGAGTCTTTTTTAAAAAAATTATAGATTGTCATGTAATTTTTTATAGGAAAGCATAAAAAATTAAAAGAAAAGAGGATAGATATTTATAGATAGAAAGAAATGAAAGCTTGGTATATAAAAGATTAATTATGGTAAATATTAAAAATTTTTGAACCCATATAATTTTAGTAATAAAAATTCTGAAATTGATGGGTTTTTTAATATTTAAAAATAAAAATAAAAAGAGAAAGGATATGTATTTATATTATGAAGAGAAAGATAATAGAAAAAAATGAAACTCAAATTAAAATAAAAAATGTTTTGGATAGAAAGGGTGGAATATTTGAGAACAATAGATGTATATCAGTTTATGTCTATATGAGTATATATGAAAGAAGAAAGGCATGGGCAATATCAAGTATGCTATTTTTTATTAAGGATACCTGTGAATTCAGCGATATCAATGGAGGATTAAAAAATTTTCAAATTATAGATGAATTCAGAAGAAAATATATATTTTTTTTGTAAAATGGAGATAATGGAAGAATTTTATATAAATAACAAAATAATTTGATATAATTTATTATAAACTCTAATAACTCAAATTGCTTTATTAAGTAAAATAAGGTATTATAATTAAGCACAGTTAAAGAAATGGTCGCATAGCTCAGTTGGGAGAGCACCTGCCTTACAAGCAGGGGGTCATAGGTTCAAGTCCTATTGTGACCACCATTATGCTGGGGGTGTAGCTCAGTTGGTTAGAGCGCCTGCCTGTCACGCAGGAGGTCGCGAGTTCGACCCTCGTCACTCCCGCCATTTTTATTTCTTGCTGATTGTTAAATGCCCAGATAGCTCAGTCGGTAGAGCAGGGGACTGAAAATCCCCGTGTCGGTGGTTCGATTCCGCCTCTGGGCACCATTGATTTTATAATGGCGACGTCGCCAAGCGGTAAGGCAGAGGTCTGCAAAATCTCCATCACCAGTTCAAATCTGGTCGTCGCCTCCAAGTGAGGATAAAGCAATCTAAATATATAGGTTGCTTTTTTTTTATTTTCGAGGGATAATTAATTAAGAAGCAGTGGGAGGTACTTGAAAATGGATAAAAAACCCAAAATTGTTGTAATAGGTGGAGGAAGTGGAATTTCAGTTGTATTAAGAGGTTTGAAATATCTTCCAGTAGATTTGACAGCCATAGTAACTGTGGCAGATGATGGTGGAAGCAGTGGGCTTTTAAGAAAAGAATTTGATGTTCCTGCTCCTGGAGATATTAGAAATGTCATGGTAGCATTGAGTGATGTAGAGCCTTTAATAGAAGAGGTTTTTCAATATAGATTTAAAAAAGATAGTTTTTTGGGAGGACATCCACTTGGGAATCTTCTAATAATAGCAATGAAAGAATTAACAGGGGATATAAAGAGTGCAGTGGACAATCTTAGAAAGTTATTCAATATAAAAGGGAAAATACTTCCTGCTACAAGTGAGAAAGTTATTCTTATGGCTGAGAAAGAAAATGGAAAGATAATAGAAGGAGAATCAAATATTCCTGTAATAGGAGAAAAGATAAAAAGAATATTTTACAAAGAAAAAGTAGAGGCGCCAGAAGAAAATCTTAAAGCTTTAGAAGAAGCTGACCTTGTAATATTTGGAATAGGAAGCCTTTATACAAGTATAATCCCTAATTTACTTTTAGATGGAATAAAAGAAAGTTTGAAAAAATGCAAGGGTAAAAGGGTGTATATATGTAATGCAATGCAACAGCCAGGAGAAACAGAAGGATACACAGTATCAGAACATATAAAAGCTATAAATAAAAATATTGAAGAAGGAATAATTGATGAAGTTATTGTAGACTCTAGAGAAATTCCAAAGGAAATCCTTGAAAGATATAAAATGATGAGTAGTGACAGAGTGCTTTTGGACAGAGATGAATTAGAAAAGAGCAAAATAAAAATAATAGACAGAGATATTTTGGAAATAGATTCTAAAGGAATGGTGAGACATCATCCTTATAAACTTGCATCAACTATTTATTCTCTAATTGAAAATTGGGAGGAATTTTATGTATAAACATATTTTTGGACCAGTTCCATCTAGAAGACTGGGAATTTCTTTGGGTGTAGATTTAGTAAAACCTAAAAGCTGCAATATGAATTGTGTATTTTGTGAATGTGGAGCTACACCAAAACTTGCAGAGAAAAGAGAGAGTTTTAAGGATATAAAAGAAGTTGAAAATGAGATCAAATCAGTATTGAAAGATGTCAAACCTGATTATATAACCTTTTCAGGGAATGGGGAACCTACTCTTAGTAAAGATTTAGGAGAGATTATTAATTGGATAAAAGATAATACTGATGCAAATGTATGCTTGATAACAAACAGCCTTCTTTTAAATGATGATGAAGTTATAAAGGAAGTACAAAGAGCAGATCTTATAATACCCACATTGAATAGTGTAGATGATGATATATTTCATAAAATAAACAGACCTTCAAAAGATACACATATATCTATGATTATGTCTGGGTTACAAAAGTTATCTACTGTATTTAAAGGGAAAATTTATCTGGAGACTTTTATAATAGAAGGATTAAATGATGGAGAAAAACATATAAAAAAAATGGCAGAGTTTTTAAAAACTATAAAATTTACTAAAATACAGCTTAATTCATTAGCCAGAAGAGGAGCGGAAAGGTGGGTAAAACCTGCTTCTATTAAAACATTAAATAATGTAAAGAAGATATTTATGGAAAATGGAATTGAAAATGTGGAAATAGTAAAAGAACTTTCAGAAAGAAAAGAAAAAATTGAAATGGAAGAAGATTTAATAGAAAATATGAAGTCAATAAGAGAATATAGCGAAGAAGAAATGAAAAAAATTTTTAAGTCTAAAAGTAATAAAAAGTATTGAAAATATTAAGGTTGTAGCGGTCAATGAAAAAAAATGAAAAAAATAAGAAAAAAAAGTTTGACAAAATATGAAAAATATTGTAGTATAACAGATGTCCGAGAGAACAAAAGGACACCAAAACAATAATATGAAATGCCGCTTTAGCTCATCTGGTAGAGCAACTGACTTGTAATCAGTAGGTGATTGGTTCGATTCCGATAAGCGGCACCATATATGATGCCCCGTTCGTTCAGTGGTAAGGACATCAGATTTTCACTCTGGCAACAGGGGTTCGATTCCCCTACGGGGTACCACTACAACAACATAATAATTGGTGAGGTTCCCGAGTGGCCAAAGGGATCAGACTGTAAATCTGACGGCTCTGCCTTCGAAGGTTCGAATCCTTCCCTCACCACCATTATTACTACACTAAAATGCAGAGGCATGTTGTGTGGATTTTTTTTTAATTTTTTTTATGGAAAAGGGCAATATAAACTTAAAATAATAACTGATATATTTCGGAGGTAAGAAAAAAATGGCTAAAGCAAAATTCGAAAGAAGCAAACCCCATGTAAACATTGGAACAATTGGACACGTTGACCACGGAAAAACAACAACAACAGCAGCTATCT
>NZ_JAWDXO010000051.1 GCF_032477075.1 Fusobacterium sp.
ATGTATGTCTCCTTTGTATAATTAGGGTGGTAACTATATTATACAAAAAAGAGAGCTGAGTGAAACATTTTTTTTAAATGTTACTCAGCTTTTTTTATTCTATAAAAAAATAGAAATCATTTTATAGATTTCTACTAATTCTTACTTTGATATATATTAATTAAATTATTTTAAATTTACAACAGTTTTTTAATTAAATTATTTTTTCATAATCAGTATATTTATTAATAATTGCTGTGACTTTTTCTAAAATAGCCACTTCTTCTGGAGAAAATCTTGAATAAACTGCACTATCAATATCTAATACACCATATATTTTTTCATCTTTAATAAGAGGAATAACAACTTCAGATTTAGATCTTACATCACAAGTGATATGACCTGGAAATTCACATACATTTTCTACCACTATTTTTTCTTTTCTTTCTACAGCAGTACCACATACACCACTTCCTATTTGAATTCTAGTAGTGGCAGGCATTCCACAAAATGGACCTAAAACTAATTCATTCTTTTTTAGAAGATAAAAGCCACACCAGTTTATTTCATCAAAAAAAGCTGAGATAAAAGCTGAAGCATTAGCAAGGTTAGCAATTGGATCACTTTCTTTAGAAAGATATCCTTCAATTTCACTTAAGAAAGCTGAATATTTTTCTTTAAAACTTAAATTTTTGTAAAGTTCTGCATTAAAAGCCATAATACCTCCATTATTTAGTTAAAAGTCTGCAATTTTTATATTCTTCATTTAGACTTATTCTGTAAGTACAAGTTCCAGAAAGTTTTTTACATTTAATAGAAACATATCTATCATAATCTATTCCAATAGATTCATTACAGTTTAAAACTGGAAATTTTTCTATATAACTTTCTTTTTCCTTCATTGTTATTAAATATTTTTCCATATTAATTCCTTTCAATATAATTTTAAATCTGAATATCCTAATATTTTTCGATATCTCTGCCTAATTGAAAAATAAGTCAGTCCTACACCTATATATAAAAAAGCTGCAATAAGAAAAGCTTTCTTTTTAAATACATAAAAAGTTTCTATTCCAAAAAAGCCTCCTGCCATAAAAGATAAAATGGTAAATAAACAGAAAAATACTTTCCATTTATCTTCAGTTTTTCCTTTTATACAATGTCCTATATATACTCCCATATCAGTAAGACTTCCTGTAATATGAGATGTTCTCACTACTACTCCTTTGTATGAAATAAATAATCCATTTTCTACTCCAATCATAAATGGGAGATAGTAAAAAAAAGGAAGAGTATCATATAGAAATGAATATAGAATTAACAAACCACTTCCTAAAGTTATTGAAGCATAGCCATACCGTCTTTTAAGATTAAATTCTCTCTCATCTACAAGAGAACCTGAAATAGTAGTTCCAATGACAAAAGCTATTATAATGGTAAGAACTTTAAAAACCTCATTATAATTTCCCAGAGAAACATTGATGGCAGCTTTAGAAATATTTCCAGTAAAATGAGAAACTGTATAGGAATATTTTACAATACAGATAGCATTGATGTATCCACCTAAGAAGCAAAGCATATAGATCCAATTGAGCAGCATTTTGTTTAATACTTTCATTTAAATCAACTCCAATATAAGTTCATTCTAATAATTTAATATTACAACTTTTTATCAGAATTGACAATAGTTAATTTATATTAAACAAAATATTTTGATTTAATCTAAATTATAAAAAGTATGCTGGTTGTAAAAAAGAGTAGTCCAAGTATTTAGACTGCTCTTTTGTAACTGGAGATATTATTTAAAAGCTATTAAAATATCAAAAATCAATCAAAGATAGATTATTTAGCTATTTTTTTAAACTTTAAATTTTTTTCTATCAAATTAAAAACATCTTCATGAGTAAAATTTTTTTGAGTTTTTAATGTTTCAAGATATTCTTTAACTGTTTCATGTTCTTTCTTAGGATATTTATTGATGATATAGTGGACATCATACTCTTGGGAAAAATTTATATATTTATGCTCTTTCATTTAAGACCATTTCCTGTTTCTCTCCAATGAATATATTGTAGTTCTTTTTTTAGGTTAGGTCAATACTTTTAGTAAAATAAATTTTTTACTTGAAGAATATATGATATAATTTATGTATTAGATAGAGGTAGAGAAAAGATGGAGTTGAGTGAGTATATGGAAAATAAAGAGATAAATTTAAATAAAGAACAGAGAGAGGCAGTAACTTATACAGAGGGACCGCTTTTAGTAATTGCAGGGCCTGGTTCTGGAAAGACAAGAACATTAGTGGAAAGAGTAGTCCATATGCTTATAGAGAAAAAAATCTCTCCAGAAAAAATAATGGTGTCAACCTTTACAGACAGAGCTTCAAAAGAATTAATTGGAAGGATATCTGAAAGAATAAAAGATTGCGATTCAAAAATAAATATAAATGATATATACATGGGAACCTTGCACTCTATATGTCTTCGTTTAATAGATGAGTATATAGAATATTCAGATTTTAGTGAGGGGTATCAAGTGTTAGATGAACTTGAGCAGCATTTTTTTATTTTTTCCAAAATAAAGGAATTTAAAGAAATAGAAGGATATAATGAGTTTTTTAAAGAAATTCCAGCTGCTAATAACTGGGGAAAAGCAGGAAAAATTCAAAAATGGGTAAATAGAATAAATGAAGAAGGAAGAAGTCTGGATTATATAAAAGAAGAACAGGATAAAAAAATAGGATTCTTAAAGAAAGCTCATGAATTATATCAAAAATTATTAATAGAAAATAATGTAATAGATTTTGCTTCTATACAAAGAGAAATATATAAAATGCTTTTAAATAATGATGCAGTATTAGAGGAGATAAGAGAAAAAATTCAATATATAATGATTGACGAATATCAGGATACAAATTCAATTCAAGAAAAAATAATTTTTGAATTGGGAGGGAACAGAAAAAATATTTGTGTTGTTGGAGATGATGATCAGGGAATATATAGATTCAGAGGGGCTTCAGTAAAAAATATACTGGAATTTCCAAATAAATTTGAGGAAAATGAATGCAAAATAGTGACTCTTGATATAAATTACCGTTCTCACAAGGATATAATAACTTTCTGCAATAGATGGATAAACCTTATAAACTGGAAAAATTTTAGATATCAAAAAGATATACAGCCACCAGCAGATAAAGAATTTGTAGATAATCCAGGAGTTATAAGAATAGGAGGAAGTTCTGAAAGTCAATGGAAAGAAAATACATATAAGTTTATAAAAAATTTAAAGACAATGGGAAAAATAGAAGATTACAATCAAGTAGCATTCTTATTTAAATCAGTAAGATTCTCAAGAGTAAAAGAATTGATAGATTATCTGGAAGAAAGAGGTATTCCTACTTATTCACCTCGTTCTAAGAATTTTTTTTATAGAAAAGAAGTGAAACTTGTATTGGGAGCATTACTTGTTCTGTTTCCACAAAGTAAGCCATTAGTTTTAGATGATGTCTATATAAGAAAAACAGCTGCATATTACAATGATTGTATTACTACAATAAAAAAATATCTGGCAAAAGATAAGGAATTATATGAGTGGATATTAAAGAACAGGGAAAAAAATCTAGATTTGGGAGAGGAGAAAAGAGAAAATATAAGCAGAATTTTTTATTCTCTTTTTGCATTTAAAACATTTAAAGAGCTTATAGATTTGAATAAAAATGGTGCTAAAGAGGGAAGAGAAATATATAATCTGGGAATTCTTTCACAAATCTTTGATAAGTTTGAAAATTTAAGCAGAATAGAGTATATAACAAAGGAAAATATTGAAAAAGTAATAAGATATCTTTTTGTAACACATATCAGGCTTCTTTTTGAAAAAGGAATAGATGAATATGAAAATAAAGAAACTCTTCTAGGGGCAGTATCGTTTATGACAATTCATCAAGCAAAAGGACTGGAGTTTCCAGTGGTTATAGTTGGATCATTGGAGTCTGAACCAGATAATAGAGAATTGACAGAAGAAGACAGA
The DNA here is from genome assembly GCF_032477075.1 of Fusobacterium sp. Taxonomy (NCBI): domain Bacteria; kingdom Fusobacteriati; phylum Fusobacteriota; class Fusobacteriia; order Fusobacteriales; family Fusobacteriaceae; genus Fusobacterium; species Fusobacterium sp. Next base: position 4,006 of record NZ_JAWDXO010000051.1, read on the forward strand.
CTGGAAGATGTTATAACTCTGGGAAATGATTTTGAACCAGGAGATAGGAAAAATATTTTTGATTTCTGGAGAGTTTTCTATACAGCTTTTTCCAGAGCACAAAATCTTCTTGTATTGACAAGTATAGAAAACAGAGCTGGTGGAAAAGAACTTCCATCAAAGATTTTTAAACCTGTTTATGAAACAATACCTTATTGGAATGATGAAAATTTTCATTTTGAAAAATTACAGATATCTAAATTAAAAGAGTCAGAAACTAAAGAATTTTTATCCTACACAGGACATATATTGATATATGAAGATTGTCCTTTGAGATATAGATTTTACAAAGAATTTGAATTTAAGCCTTTAAAAAACAATAAAACATCTTTTGGAATACTTGTACATAAAACAATTGAGAGTATTCATAAAGAAGTAAAAAATGATGCTGAAAAAATTTATTCTGATGAAGAATTAAAAGAACTTGTTGAAAAAAACTATAATATACTAAAAAAGAATGTCAGAGTATTTCTTGGAGAAAATATAAGAGAAAGAGCTTTTGAACAGATTAAAGGATATGTGGATAGTGTAAAAAATAATTGGAATAATATAATAAGTTCTGAAGAAAAAGAATACAGTGTAGAGAATAACTATATTTTGGAAGGTACAATTGACCTTTTGAGAAAACAAGGAGATTGTATAGAGCTGCTAGATTTTAAAACAGGAAAATTTTCTGGATATGAAGACAGCAGATATGCTTCTTATGAAAGACAATTAGAAATATATTCGTATATGCTGAGAGAAAAATATAATCCAGAAAATTTAAGAGCTTATTTGTATTATACAGGAAATAAAGAAGAACCTATGGTGGAGATAAAATTAGAAAAAAATAAAATAGAACAAACAATTTCTAACTTTAATAATACTGTAAAGAAAATATTGAATAAGGAATTCAATAGAAGAGAGTATTCAGAAGAAAAATGTAGAGAATGTGAATTTAAAGATTATTGTAGAGGAGAGTAAAAATGAAAATACTTCATTGTTCAGATATACATTTAGGAAAAAAACCTTTTGGAACAAAAGAGTTTTCTCAAAAAAGATATTTGGATTTTTTTAATGCTTTTGAGCAGGCAGCAGACAGAGGAATAGAAAAAGAAGTAGATATTTTTTTAATAACTGGAGATTTATTTGATAAAAAAGAGCTTTCACCAGATACTTTAGACAGATGTGAAAAGGTATTTTTAAAACTAAAAAATAATAATATCCAGGTTCTTCTTATTGAAGGAAATCACGATAACATATCAGGATATGATGAAATCAACTCTTGGCTTGGGTATTTGGAAAGAAAAGGTTATGTAAGACGAGGAAAATATAGAGCTTCAAATGAAGGATATGAATTTGAAAAAATAACAATAGGAGATGTTAATTTTTATGGAGTAGGATATCCAGGGTTTGCTGTTGATGAAGTTTTAGAAAAACTGAGTGAATATTTAAATGAAAATGAAAAAAATATTGTAATGGTACATACAGCATTGGGTGGATCAGAATTTCTTCCTGGACTGGTGAATACAGATATAATAAAAAGATTTAAAGATAAGGTTATATATATGGCAGGAGGACATCTTCATTCATTTATAATCTATCCAAAAGATAATCCATATTTTTTCATACCAGGTTCAACTGAATTCTGGAATGTTTTAAATGAAAAAAATAACTCTAAGGGAGTTATAATTTTTGATACAGATACTTTAGAATATGAATTTTCTGAACTTTCTCCAAGACCAAGAATAGAGAAGGAATTTACTTATGAGAATGATATTATAGGTGAATTTGAAGAATTTTCAAAAAATTTGGGATTAACTGGAGAAGAACTGGTTATTGTAAATATAAAATTAAAAGATAGTGGATATGTAAATGTAAATGAACTTGAAAAAATATTAGAAAGTAATGGAGCTTTAAAAGGTTACATAAAATTGAGATATCTTAACTCTATTTTTGATAGAAATTTAGGAGAAGAGGGATATTACTCTGTGAGAGATGTAGAAAGAGAAATTATAAACTATTGGGAAGAATTTTCTGATGCTGAAAAAATAACATCTTATCTTCAAAAATTTAAAGAATATCAAGAGGAAAGTGATAGAGAAAAAGATTTTTTTGAACTTTTTGATACTATGCTTGAGGAGGAGATAGGGAATGAAAATAAATAGAATACATCTGGAAAATTATCGTATTCATGATAAATTAGATGTAGAATTTGATAGTGGAATAAACCTTCTTCTTGGAGAAAATGGGAAAGGAAAATCATCTATTCTTGAAGCTATAGGATATGCTCTCTTTGATTCTGAATTGAGAGGAGGAAATCAAAGAGAAGCAATAAAATATGGAAAAAAAAGTGCAAAAATAGAGATAGAATTTACTGGAATAGATGGTGAAGATTATATAGTTACCAGAAAAATACCAGGCTCAACAAGTATATACAAAAAAGATAATCCAGAGCTTCAACTAATAGGAAAAGAAGATAGAATAAGAGAACTTTGTGGTATTAAAGGTGACTTGAAAGGAATATATGATAATGTAATTGTTGCTAAGCAAAATGAATTTATATCTTCTTTTAAGGAAAAGGATAATGAAAGAGAAAAGATATTTAATAAAGTATTTAATACTGATATATATAAAAAAATATATGAAGGATATTCAAGAGATGCAGTAAATAGATACGAAAAAGATATTGAAATAGAAAAAAACAGTATGGAAAATATAGCTGAAATAATGGAAGATCCTGCTGATATAAAAGAAAAATTAGAATTTGAAAGAGGAAAAGCAAAAGAATATAATTTGAGTTTAACTTTACTAAATGATGAGAAAAGTAAAGTAAAAGAATTTTTGAATTCATATAATTCTTTAAATCTAGAGATAGAAAAACTTACTGGTGAGATAAATGCTTTATCTGAAAATATAAGAAATAAGAATGAAGAATTAATCAAAGTAAGTGATTCTATAAAAGAAAGTGAAACTTCAGAAAAAATAGTAAAAGAAAATAGAGATAAATATGAAGAATACCAGAAATATTCTCAAGAAATAAATATATTAAAAATTAGGAAAAAAGAGTTGGAAAAAATAAAAGAAGAATGTCTTTTACATGAAAAAGAAATAAATTCATTAGAAAAATTAAATTCAGAAATTGATGGAGAAATAAAAGTTTTTGAAAATAAAAAAGAAAATAATGAATCACTGCTTTTGGAAAGAAATAATAAATTATTAGAAATAGAAAAAGAAATAGAGGATAAAAAGGCAAAGTCTTTTGAATATAAGTCTGAATTAAATAAAATAACACCTCTTTTAGTAAAACTCGAGGAATTTGAAAAAAAGCTTGAATCTGGAGAAAATAATATAAAAAACTTTGAGATAAAATTAGAGGAAAAACTGGAGGATATAAATAAAGAGAAAGAAAAAAGAAAATATTTAATGAGTGAAAATCTTGAAAGCCAGCTTTCTGAATTAGAGGAGCATGAAAAAAAGAAAAAGCTATTAGAGGATGAGATATTAAAAAAAGATTTACTGTTGAAAGAAAATGAAGAAGCTTTTGAAATGTTAAAAACTTCATATTGTCCATATTTAAAAGAACAGTGTAAAAATCTTGATGGAAAAAATATAGATGAATATTTTAAGGATAAAAGAGAGAAGTATATAAAAGAGATAGAAGATAAAAAAAATACTGTAAAAAAAATAGAGAATAAATTTATAAATAAAAATGGGATAATAGAAAAAATAATAAAATTAGATACTTTATCAAAAGAAATTAATGAAAAAGAAGTAGAATTTATTCAGGAAAAATTGAAGTTGGAAACTGGGAAATCAAAAGTAGAGAATGAAAAATTGAAACTAAAAAATTTTAAATTAGAAAATAGTATTGAAAGCAAAGAAAAACTATCTGAAATAAAGATAACACTTAAAACAAAAATTGAGAGCTTAGATTTATTAAAGTCTGAAGATATAAAAGGTGATCTTGAAAAAGAAATAGAAAACCTTAACAAAAATATAAATATAGAATTAAAAAATATAGAAGCAAAAAAAATAGAAATCAGAGAAAATATAAAAACTTTAGAAGAAAAAAGAAATTTTCTTAATGAAAATAAAATTTTTTCTAATGAATTGATAACTGTTAATGAAAATATTGATAAACTAGAAAAAAAGACAGATAATTTAGAAAAGAGCAGTAACCTTTATCTTGAAAATTACAAAAAAGCTATGGAAAAAAATCAATTAGAAAAAAATCTTGAAAATATAAAATTGATTATTGAAAATAATGAAATGAAATATAAAGAAAAAAGTGCTTTATTAGAGTTAAAAAGAAGAGATATAGAAAGTATGGATTTAGAAAAGTTTCAGGAAAAAGATAATAAAATTGTATCTGATATTGAAGAGATAAGAGAAAAATTAGGGGCAGTAAATAGTGAAGTAGAAACTTTAAAAAAGAAATTAGAAGAAATAAAAAAATATGAAGATTTATTGAAACATAAAAGAAAGTATTTGGAAAAATTAAATATGAAATTAGAGCTTACTAAGATATTTAGAGAAAAAATAAAATCTATGGGTAAGGAAGTTTCAAAAAATATGCTTAAAGAGATAGAAATACTTGCAACTGAGAATTTTAGAAAAATAACTGGAAGAGGAGAAAAAATAATCTGGTCTAATAAAGAAAAGAATAAATATGTTGTCTTTTTAGATGGTGACAGAGGAGAATTGAAATTTGAGCAGCTTTCAGGAGGAGAGCAGGTTGCAGTGGCAATATCCATAAGAGGAGCAATGAGTGAACTATTCACAGAAAGTAAATTTTCAATATTTGATGAACCTACTAATAATCTTGATACAGAAAGAAGAAGGAGTTTGGCTGATTCAATTGGAGAAATATTAAAAAATCTGGAACAAAGTATAATAGTAACTCATGATGATACTTTTAGAGAAATGGCACAGAAAGTCATAGAACTATAGGAGGAGATTAAAATAATAATACAGATTTTTGGAAAAAAGAATTGTAATGATTCAAAGAAAGCTGAAAGATTTTTTAAAGAAAGAGGAGTAAAAATTCAATTTATTGATTTAAAAGAAAAAGCTCCTTCTAAAGGAGAATTAAAAAGTATATGCAGTAAGTATCCTCTTGAAGAGCTTATTGACATAGAAGGAACAGAATATAAAAAAAGAAATCTTCAATATATAGTATTTAATTTAGAAGAAACTTTGCTAGAAAACCCAGTTTTATTTAAAAGCCCTATTGGAAGATTTAAAAATGAAATAACCTTAGGATATCAACCAGAAATATGGAAAAACTGGACAGAAAAATTAAAATAATATAAGAAAAAACCTTTGATTTTTTGACTTTCAAAAAGTATATAAGATATCAGGATAATTAATCTTATGGGAGATGATGGAAATGAGTATGGTAGAAATTGAAAAACTGGAGAAAATGATTGATGAACTGAAAGAAGAATTACATGAATGTGATTATGAGCCAGAAAGGAATGCTCTGCTTAAAAAATATAAGACATTAGCTGCCCAAATGGAAGAATTAAAAAATTTAAAAAGAAAGAAAAATGATTAGAAATCTAAAAAATGAAGATATTAATATAGTTATGGATTTATGGAAGAATTCAACAATGGAAGCTCAAAATTTTATTCCAGACAGTTATTGGCTGGAAAACTATGACAATGTAAAAAATAATTATTTACCAAATTCAACCACTTATGTATATGAAGAAGATGGAGAAATAAAAGGATTTGTAAGTTTGATAGAAAATATATTTATAGGTGGGCTGTTTGTAAAAGTAGGAAGTCAGAGAAGAGGAGTTGGAATCAGAATACTGAATTTTTTAAAAGAAAAGCATGATAAATTACAGCTTGCAGTATATGATAGAAATATAAGAGCAATGAATTTTTACTTGAAATCAGGATTCAAAATATTAAATACTGAAATTGATGGAAAAACAAATGAAAAGGAACATTTGATGGAGTGGAGGAGATAAACTCTCTTCCATTTTTATGTTAGGCAACTTATTTTGATAAAAATTAAACCTATGATATAATCAATATTGGAGGTTAAAATAATGAAAATTAACTATGATTTAGTAATGGAAAAGCAGTTAAAGGAAATAGAAAAAAATAAGATTAAACCTAGACTTCTTCTTCATTCATGCTGTGCACCATGTAGCTCAGCAATATTAGAGTTTTTACAGGATTATTTTGAAATAACAATATATTTTTTTAATCCTAATATAACTTTTCAAGAGGAATACTTGAAGAGATTGGAAGAGCAAAAAGAATATCATAAAAAAAAAGGATATCAAATAAATGTAATTGAAGGAAGATATAATCCTAAAATTGACTTCTTTCAAAATATAAAAGGTCTAGAAAATGAAAAAGAAGGTGGAAAAAGATGCCATCAATGTTATAGAATTCGTCTTGAAGAAACTGCGAAAAAAGCTAAAGAAGATGGATATGAATACTTCACAACAGTATTGAGTATAAGTCCAATGAAAAATGCACAGTGGATAAATGAGATAGGAGAGAAACTTGAAAAAAAATATGAAATAAAGTTTCTTAATGGAGATTTTAAGAAGAAAAGTAGATATTTAAGATCTATTGAAGTTTCAAAAGAATATGAATTATACAGACAGGACTACTGTGGTTGTATATTTTCGAAATTAGAAAGAGAAAAAATTGAAAAAGAAAAGAGAGAAAAAAATGGAGGGGAAAGATGAAAAACTTTTCAGAAAAAACGGTAAAAAATATTTCAATTTGCTTTTTATTACTATTTTTATTGTTAGGACTTAATCATCATTATTATTTTGGCTTGATGATAATTCCAATAATGATATATTTTTCTACATGGAAAGTGATTATGTTTGAGGATAGAATAGGGAGATTTTCTCCAATTGTAATTGGACTTTTACTTTCAGCATTTATATTTTATTGTCAATACTATCTACAGGGAGAAGTTGTATCAACTAAAGAAGTAATTGCACTAAAAGGAACAATATCACTTTGTATTGGATTATGGCTGGGAAATTTTATTGCTAAATATATTTATATGAGAATAAAGTTTTTTCTTAACAGAATAGGAAGCAAAGGCGAACAAAAGGAATATAAGATTATTAGAATGATTATAGACCAGAAAAAATACTTTAAAAAGCCTGGAAGCAAATATTATATTAATTTTTATTATTTAATTGCAGATGTAAATGGAGAAGAAATAAAATTCCTTATAGAAAAGGATTTTTATGACAAATATCTAGGTAAAAAAAGTATAAATATAAAAATAAAGAAAGGTTCACTAGGAATCCTTTATGGAGTGCACTTAATAGATTAGAAATTAAATAAGAAAGACTTTAAAAAAATTTTTTTAAAGTCTTTTATTTATTTCTTAGGAAATTATAATTTGATAAATTTGTTGAAAAAATAAAAAATATTAATTATTTTAGCTTCATATTAGATATATTTAATCGAATAAGATT
>NZ_JAWDXO010000052.1 GCF_032477075.1 Fusobacterium sp.
ATACTACAAAATCAGGAAATTCTTTCAATACTGTTGTCATAAGTTTTCTAGTATGTCCCATTTCACTTACAGTATCTTTGAATCCTACTATGTTTTTATGTTTTCTAAGAAGATTTAATGTTACTTCTGGAGTTAAATCATGTCCTGTTCTATCTGGGAAATTATATAAATAGATGTCTCCTTTTACAGCTTCTGCTACTTTGTCATAGAAGAATTCTACACTTTCATCAGAAAGGGCAAAGTAGTATGGACTTATTATCATTACAGCATCTGCTCCTGTTTCCAGCGCAAAATTTGAAAGTTCAACTGTATCTTCTACTGTCATACAGCTAGTTCCTATATATACCTTTATTCTTTTATTTACATATTCAACTACCAGTTTAATAAGTTCTTTTTTCTGTTCAGTAGTCATAGAGAAGAATTCCCCTGTACTTCCCATAATTACAAGTCCATCTACTCCACCTTTAATAAGATGATCCCATATATTTTTATTAGCCTGAACATCCAGATTTCCGTTTGCATCAAATGCAGTTACTACTGGAGTCAGAAAATTTGCTTTCTTCATAATTTATTCTCCTTTATATTTTTTTCCTAATAAAGAAGAATGGGATGACATCTTTAGGATAAAATCCTCTCTAAAGCCATCCTTCCTCTTCATTTTATTATTTTATCCTACTAATTTAAAAGCTCCAAATAGAATTGTAGAAAGTCCTACCATTCCTATCCCTACTAAAGATTCCCAAATTATTAATTTTAATCTTTCACTTATTTCCATATTAACACTTCCTGCACTTATGTGGAAGAAACTTCCATGTGGTAATCCATCAAAAACAAAACTTCCTGCATGAATCATTCCACCTACAGCTAATGGTGCTAATCCATATTCCAATATAGTTGGTCCAAAAATTTGTGATCCTAAAGTTGTTCCAGCAGTTGAAGAAGCTGTTGCTGCTCCCATAAGTATTCCTGCTATTGGAGCTAACAGATATGGTGGGAATCCTATTACATTTATTCCTTCTACTATCACATCTTTAAGATTTGAATTTGCTATTATTCCTGCTAATGCTCCTGTTCCTATTAACAATAAAGCAACTCCACTCATTTTTCTCAATCCCACTTCTAAATATTCAATAGTATCCTTTGTCTTTTTCATAGCAATTATTCCACAAATACCTCCTATTGGAAGTGCAATCAGTGGATCAACTACTATACCAGCTATTGGTCTTAAGATAAGTATACAAATTGTTACTATTGGTCCTGCTAATGCTCCCAAGATACTAGGCAAATCCTCTTCATTTTTATTTTCTTCAATTACAGTTACATCAGTTCCTTTATTAGAAAGATATTTAGCTATCATTGCAGTTACAATTATTGCAATTATTGAACAAGGTATTCCTACCATCATAATAGAAGTTAAAGGAACTTTAAAACTATCCGCTGCTGCAATAGCATTTGGATTTGGACTGATTACATTACCAGCCTTTACTCCTCCAATCATAGCTATTAGTATTCCAAGCTTTTTATAGTCTAACTTTTTGGCTATTTGAATAGCTATTGGAGCTACTGTTATAATTGCCACATCTCCAAAAACTCCCACTGCTGTCAATACACATGTTGACAATGTCATAGATAATAATGCATTTCTAGTTCCTAATTTTTTTACTACTACTTCAGCAATTTTAGCTGCTGCTCCTGACTCTGTTAAAGTTCCTGCTAATATCCCAGCAGTAACTATCCTAATAATAGCTGGTGATATATTTTTTACACCAGATATTATATACTCTACTGTTCCTCCAAGTCCGGCTCCACCTATAATTCCTCCAAGGATTGCTCCAATAATCATGGCATATGTTGGTACTATTTTTCTTAAAATCAAAATTATTGAAATAACCAATCCTAATATAGCTCCTAAAGCTGAAACACTCATTTCTTCACCTTCCCCTTATTTTTTATCAATGTTATTATATTTTAGTATAGCACCCTCTGCTCCAGAAGCTGCAAGTTTTGAGTATAAAGCTAAATAACCTTTTGTAAATTTAGGTTTTGGTCTTTCCCAGTTTTTCAATCTTGCTGCTATTTCTTCGTCAGAAACTAAAAGCTTTAAAGATCTATTTTCTACATCTATTTCAATTTTATCTCCATTTTCTACTATTGCTATTGGTCCTCCTTCAGCTGCTTCTGGTGAAATATGACCTACAAAACATCCATTGTTTGTTCCTGAAAATCTACCATCTGTAATAAGAGCTGTTGTTTTTCCTAAACCTCTACCATATAGATACTTCATAGCTTTAAACATTTCTCTCATTCCTGGTCCGCCTTTAGGCCCTTCATATCTTATTACAACTACATGTCCATCTCTTACTTTTCCCTCTAGAATAGCTTCTTCTGCTTCTTCTTCACTGTCAAATACAATCGCTTCACCTATAAAATGATATAAACTTTTATCAAAAGCACCTGGCTTAGTGATTCCTGTATTTGGAGCAAGATTCCCTTTTAATACAGCCACTCCTCCTTGATATCCAAATGGTTCTTCAAAGGTTTTTATAACTTCTTTATTTTCTGGATATAAAGATATTGCACTTTTTATATTTTCTTCCATAGTTTTTGCTGAAACCGTCATAACATTTTTATCTAAAACTGGAAGAAGCTCTCTCATAACTTTATATACCCCTCCAGCTTTATGGAAATCTATCAAGTTATATTTGCTTGATGGATTTATTTTTGCAATATGAGGTGTAATTCTTGATAATTTATCAAATTCTGATAATACATCTATATCAAGTTCAGCTTCATGAGCAATAGCAGTCAAATGCATTACAGCATTTGTACTTCCACTAATAGCCAAACAAAGCTTTATTGCATTTTTAATAGCACCTTCTGTAATAATATCTCTTGCTGTAATATTTTTTTCAACTAATTCTACTATTTTTTTACCAGTTTCTTCAGCAATAGCTAACCTTGCTGCTGAATAAGCAGGTATTGTTCCACCAAATGGTAATGTCATTCCTAAAGCCTCTGAAATACAGCACATTGTATTTGCTGTCCCAAGATATGAGCAAGAACCACAAGTAGGACAAGATAATGTTTCAAGAGTTGTATATTCTTTTTCTGTTATTTTTTTTGCTGTAAGCATTCCATAAGCTTCTGCACTTGATGTTTGATCTGATTCTCTTCCATCAAAGACAATTCCACCTTCCATAGGACCACCAGGAAGAAGAATACAAGGAATATTTAACCTTGCTGCAGCCATAAGCATTCCTGGAACAATTTTATCACAAGAACCTAACAAAACAATAGCATCTAGACGATGTGCTTCTGCAAAAGCTTCTACTGAATCACAAATAATTTCCCTTGAAGGAAGAATATAGTGCATTCCTTTATGTCCTTGAGCCATACCATCACAACAAGCTATTGTTCCAAATTCAACTGGAGTTCCTCCTGCACGATAAATTCCATCTCTTACTCTTTGAGCTACTTGTCTTAAATTAAAATGTCCTGGAACCCCTTCATTCCATGAATTTGCTATTCCAATTATTGGTCTTTCCAAGTCATCAGTGGTATAACCCATTGATTTGAATGTTGCTCTATAATATTGCGTACTCAATCCTTCTAAGATTATTTTACTTCTTTTCCCATTTGACATTTCCATTCCTCCTAAATTAATTATTTTTGTTTTTTTAAACTAACTATCAATTTTATATATTTATAAGTATTTAAAAATTTCACTTTGATTCGTATATACAAACTTAGTTTTTATATGCGAATCGTTACAAAATAATAATAACATCCTTTTATATATAAGTCAATATGTTCTATTAAAAAATTTTTATCATTATTTTCAATCATCATTTTTAAGCATATTTTATAGAAAAAAAATTTACAATTTAATTAATTATACTTTATTTATATGTAGTTCTTGTATGTATATACAAACTGTTTAAAATTTGATATAATCAAATTATTAATATTTAGGAGGTGCCTTTTCATGGCAAAGACTGAACACAGACCTACAGCTCGTGTACTTAATATTCTTGAATTACTGGCTGCTAATCAAGAAGGTTTAACTTTGACAGAGATCGCTGAAGCTATTGATGCACCTAAAAGCAGTATACTGCCTTTAATTCATACTATGGCTCAACGTAAATTTATATTTTTTGATGTACACACTTATAAGTATAGTATAGGTATAGGGTCTTTTTGCGTTGGATCAGCTTATACGAGCAATATGAATGCTCTTCAGTTCATAAAATCTGAAATGAAATATATTGTGAAAAAAACTAATGAAATCTGCCAAATGGGGATATTTGACAGAGGAAAGGTATTATATGTAGCAAAAGTAGATTCTGATGATCCCATCCGTATCATTTCATATGTGGGAAAAAGACTTCCTGCCTATTGTACGGCTTTAGGTAAAGCTCTGCTCTGCCAAAAAAATATCAAAGAATTAAAAGAACTTTACCCTGATGGGTTGAAAAAATATACTTCTAATACTATAACTGACTTTGAAGTACTTGCAGATCAGCTTAAAGAAATAAGACAAACTATGATTGCAACTGAAAATGGAGAAGTAAATGAACAATCTGACTGTATCAGTGTCCCCCTTTTTAAAGAAAATGATATACTTGCTGCTATCAGTGTAAGTGTTCCTTCATTTAGAATGACAGAAGAGAAAACTGAACTTATAAAATCAATGCTTTTAGAAACTAAAACTAAAATTGAGACTTTTTTCCGTGAACATGATATAGACAGTACACAGCTTACTCTTTCTAATTAGTAAAGGAGAATAAATATGGACAGATTAATACCTTTGAATATTAATTTTATTTCAGCAACAGAAAATAATAATTTTATTCATCCTGTTATCATTCAAAGTGATAAAGAAAATATTCTTATAGATTGTGGAACTCCTGATTCTCTTCCTCTTTTAGAAAAAGAAGCTCAAAAAAATAATTTTGATCTTTCAAAACTTACAAAAATAATAATAACACATCATGACCATGACCATATGGGTGCTCTCTATGAAATAAAAGAAAAATATCCTCATATACAAGTAGTTTCTTCTTTGGTAGAAAAGCCATATATTGAAGGAATGAAAAAATCTTTAAGACTGGAGCAGGCTGAAAAAATATATCCAACTCTCTCTGAGAAAGAAAGGTTAAATGCTGACTATTTCCATAATATGCTAAAATCTATAAAACATGTTCCTGTTGATATTACAATAGATGGAAATCATGAATTAGACTGGTGTGGTGGAATAAAAATAATTTCTACTCCTGGACATATGCCTGGTCATATCTCTATTTATTCTAAAAAGTTCAAAACACTTATTACTGGAGATGCTATGATAATAGAAAATGAAAGGCTTTTTTTAGCTAATCCTCAATATACTCTAGATATGGAAGAAGCAATAAATTCTATAAGAAAATTTTTAGAGTATGATATTCAACAGATAGTATGCTATCATGGTGGTACAATTAAAGGAGATATTACTTATAAAATAAAAAAAATTTTAAATAAATAACAGGAGGTATTATGAATATTTCTCAAACTGTACTTAATAATATAATTTCTAATCTTGAAAAAAGAAATATGAAAGGATACTTTGCTGAAGATATACCTCAATTAATTAATTTAATAAAAGAACTGGTTCTTGAAAATTCAGTTATTGGTTGTGGTGACTCAATGACCCTTGAAGAAGCAGGAGTATATAATTTTTTTAGAAATAATAATTTTCTTTTTCTTGATAAATATAAAGAAAATTTAACAAAAGAGGAAAAAAGAGAGATCTATATCAAAAATTTTTCTGCTGATACCTTTATAAGCAGTGCCAATGCAATAACTGAAGATGGCAAAATATTTAATATAGATGGAAATGGAAGTAGGGTTGCTCCTATAATTTATGGGCCTAAACAAGTAATAATAGTAGTTGGAATAAATAAAATAGTCCCTGATTTAGATCATGCTGTACACCGAGCAAGGCAGACTGCTGCACCACTTGATGCTGTACGGCTCAAAAAGAATACTCCTTGTGCAAAACTTGGATACTGCATAGACTGCCATCATTCTGAAAGAATATGCAATTCTTTTGTTACTATTGAAGGACAATTCATAAAAAACAGAATCAAAGTTATTATTGTTGATAAAAATATGGGATTTTAATATAAAAAGAAGCTGACTGAAAAAATATTAAGACAGCTTCCCTTTTTTTATTTAAAATTTCTCATAAAATAGTGTTTCTGAAAGGGGTTTACGAACTTTATCAAATCTTTCAGTATCTGCTTTGTTACCATTCCCATAACCTATAGCCAGAATGTTTACTGGTTCAAGATTTTCTGGAATATTAAATTCTGCTCTTATAACATCAGGTTTAAAGTAACATATCCATACTGTATCCAGTCCAAGCTCTTTAGCTTCTAACATCATATGAGTAGTAACTATACTTGTATCTATATCTACCATATTCTTTCCATCAAAAGGCCTTTTCCATACTTTTTCTCTATCTCCACATACTATTACTACTAATGGAGCTTGATATACATCTGTTCCTTTTTTTAATTTTTCAAGTCCTGTTTCTTCCTGTATAACAAGAAGTCTTTGAGACTGCATATTAGCTGCTGTTGGAGATATTCTTCCTGCTTCCAGTATTTTTTCTAATTTCTCTTTCTCTACCTTTTTATCAGCATAGTCACGACATGCAAATCTCTCTTTAGCAAGTTCTAAAAATCCCATTTTATTCCTCCTTAAGTTTTCAATAAATTTATATAAAAGCTGTGCACAGAAATTTATAATATAGTAATTGCTCTTTCAACTTCCCTATGATATAATCATATCACAAATTTTCTTATTAGCAAGAATGCACTTTTTTGTATTATAGTATCTAAAAAGATACTGTAAATTTTTTAAGGAGGATTATAATGAAAAATAAAATATACAGTTGTCCTATTGAAGCAACTTTAGACTTTATAGGTGGCAAATATAAATCTCTTATACTTTGGCATCTGATAGACAAAACATTGAGATATAGTGAACTTAGAAAACTTATTCCACAAGCTACACCTAAAATGCTGACTCAGCAACTTAGGGAGCTTGAAGAACATGATTTGATTATCAGAACTGTCTATCCTGTAGTTCCTCCTAAAGTAGAATACTCTCTTTCTGACTCTGGAAAAACTATAATTCCTATACTTGATACAATGTGTAATTGGGGAGAAAAGTTTTTACAAAGAAAGCAAATTCCTTCATGCAGCAGCAAAAAAGATTAATTTTTATTACTATCTATATACACATAAAAAAACCAGCTATCTAACTGGTTTTTTATATGATTATTTCATTTGGCCACTCTCTTTATAGTATGTTTTCTTTTCATCATACATAAGTTTATCTGCATAAGCTATCTGTTCATCTATTTTTATTTCTCCTGTATTCCAATGAAATCCAATAGATAAACTTATTTCTTTATCTAAATCTACTGCTGTTCTTAAATACTCTACATTAGTTTTAAATTTTTCCTTCGTTATGTTTTTGCAAAAAACTACAAATTCATCTCCACCTATACGAAAAACATCCTTCTTAAATATATTTATCAATATTTCTGCAATACGTTTCAATATCTTGTCTCCATAAGCATGTCCATAAGTATCATTCATTATCTTTAGTCCATTGAGATCTGCATAGATTATTCCTAAGGTTTCAGGAGGATTTTTTTCTATTCTTTCAAGAGTTTCTATATATTTATTTCTATTTCCTAAACCAGTAAGTATATCCATAAAGCTCATCTCTTCAAGTTTAGCCAAAAGTTTACGTTTATTAATATCATCCATGACAAAAAAGGTAACAGATTTTAACAGAGTTAGATTATTCGTGTTAATTGCTGGATTATCTACACCTAAAAATCCAACTATTTCATTATTTTCCATCAAAGGAGCTACTACTAAACTTTCTATTCCTTGAGCAACTAATACTTCATATTCAATACTTTCTTTTTTTACATTTTTTCCAACAGATGTAATATAGAATTCTCCTTTTTTCTTAAATTCCTCCAGCCAACGCTCTACTGCTTCTAGAGGTATTTTCTGAAGATTTCTTATTTCATTGCTTATACCTTCTCCACACCATTCATAAGTATTGGAAATTGTCTGATTAACATAATTTATTTCAAATATATAAGCACGATCTCCACAATAAAATTCTGCAATTATTTTTAATAACTCATTTATAGCCATTTCAGTATTATTATTTTTCGCTAAAGTCTCAATACACTGCACTAAAGTTTGTTCATTAGAAAGTTCAAACTTTAACCTTTGCTTTTCCATCTCATTTTTAGTGATATTAGTGGCTATTTCCAGACGTAATTTTCTTCCATTTACTTCAATATTTTTATTTTTTATATAAAAATGTTCATTAAGTTTCTTATTATAGTGCATCCATGTGTAAAATTTCTTTTTTTCTAATTTTGAATTTGTACAAAATTCACAAGGCTTCTTCTCACCCTGAAGTAATTCATAGCATTTTTTTCCTTCTAAATCTTCTTGTTTTTTTATATCAAGTAATTTCATTCCAAATCTATTCATATATACCAACTCATATGTAAATGGATCAGATATATAAATAGCATTTTCACTTTCATTTAAAATAATAGTTCTTAATTCATCATAATTCATAATAACATGTATATGATCCTCAAGACCATATTACTCCTTTCATATTTAATAATAAATAATAACGATTAAATAAGTATACATTGTTGAAGCAGATAAAATGGATTTAAGTTATTACAAAAATCTTTAATTCTATATTTTATATATATTTTTTAATTATATTTTGATTTTCTTTATTATAGCATTATTTAATCATATTTTCTATATAAAACTTGTATTTTTATTTTTCAATTAATATCTTTAAAATGAAATTTTAAAAGCGTACACTCAAATATATATTTCATCCATTGTATACAATAGCATATTAAAGTTTTATAAATTAATTCAATTAATATTTCTTTTTTTATCCGTACATCTTTTTACTTTTTTATAAAAAATTACTTTTGTAAAAAATATGTACTATTATTTTTAAATATATTTATTTGTCTTTAATTTTTATCTCATATAAAGCATATTTTTAATATCTTTTCATTAATTGAAATTCTATCTAAAAAAATTATATTATTATACATATACATTTAAAACTTAATTTTTCAGTATTTTTTCAATTTCTTTTTATAAAAAATTGAAATTTCAATGTAATGATATTATTTTAATATCTCTTGTTATTATGGTATAATATATAAAATTATTCAGAGGAAAGTCTTTATAATACTAAAAATTATACTTTAATGACTAATTTTTCAATAAGCTCTTTAAATAATATAGAAAGAGATTTAAATAGTCCATCTATAGGAGAATCCAATAGTAACCAAACATAATTCTCTTCACAGGTACAAGAATTCTAAAAATAATTCCTCTGGAGTTTATTGATTTTCTCTAAAAAAAATCATCTCTCATCATAATGGAACTCTATTCAAATAAAGGCGTGGTGTTAATTTGAAAATAACTACTTTAATAGAAAATGAAGCTGGTGACAACAAAGAATTAAAAAATGAATTTGGCTTATCTCTCTTCATTGAAGATGAAGATATCTCTTTAATTTTTGATACTGGTAAAAGTGGAAATTTTATTTTTAATGCTCAAAAACTCCATATTCCACTGATTGAGATAAAACATGTAGTATTAAGTCACAGTCACTTTGACCATACTGGAGGTATAAGAAAACTTCTAGATAATTTTAATAGTAATTTTACACTTCATATAAGTAAAACATTTTTTGAAGAAAAACATAGAATAACTGGAGTTATCCATGAATTTCTTGGAAATAATTTCAATGAAAAATATGTATTAAGTAAAGGAATAAAAATAAATTACATAGACAGTGATGAATTTAGACTTTCTAAAAATATAACTCTTTTTACAAATTTTAAATCTCTGAATAATTTTGAAGTTCCTGCAAGATATTATTTCAGAAAAATATATGATGATTATATTCTTGATAATATGGATGATGAATTAGTATTGGGAATTGATACAAGTAAAGGTTTATTAATAGTTTGCGGATGCTCTCACATAGGGATAGCTAATATAGTTGAAAATATAAAATGCCGTACTAAAAAGAAAATATATGGAATTATAGGTGGACTTCATTTATCAAAAGCTAGTGATGAAAGAATAGAAAAAGTTCTTCAATATTTTGATGAATGTAATATAGAATTCTTTGGAGTTTCCCACTGTACTGGAGAAAAAGTTACTAAAATACTGAAAGAAAACAAAAAAAACTTTATATACAATAACACTGGAAATATTATCATTATAGATTAATATACAGGGAGGATACTATGATTCAATCAAGATGTGGAATACTTTGTGAAGAATGCCATTATAAAGAAGAAGTAGGATGCAAAGGATGTATTAATATTACTAAACCTTTCTGGGGTGACAGCTGTCCATTAAAATCATGCTGTGAGGAAAAAACTATTGAACACTGTGGACAATGTGATATATTTCCATGTGAACTTCTTGTATCATTTGCGTATGATAAGGAACAAGGGGATGAAGGAAAGCGTATAGAGCAATGTAAATGCTGGCAAATTTAATTTTATATATTTAAAAAGCAGTTAAGTCAATCGACCTAACTGCTCTTTTTTATTTTTTATTTTCTTCTGGTTCTTCTATTTTTACATATTCTTTTAAAATATCATTTATTTTATATTTTTCTACCAGTTCATTTATTACTTTTACTTTTTCCTCTCCAAGTTTTTGATTAAATAAAGCTTGCTGAAGTTGTGGATATACTTCCACTGTATTTTTATCCTTTAATAATTCAGCATTATTCTTATAAACTTCTAAAAGCTCATAATCAAATATTTGAACTGTCTTTTGTGCTATTGAGTTTAAATAAAACTCCATTTCCATATTAATTTTCATTTCTTCAAGATATTTTTTCTCTTCCTCAGTATATTCTTTAGTTTTCATCTCATTAAGAACAGCTTTTCTTACTAATAATTGAGCTATTCCATCTTTATTTTCTCCTAAAATTTCTAATTCTTCTTTTGTTAATTTTATCATTTTTCCTCCAAAATTATACATTTACTCTAAATTTCAGAAAGATGAGAGTAGATTTTCAAATCTATCCACTCTCATTTTCTTTTTTAACTTTAGAATCTGTACATTAAATTTACTCCATATCTTGTTGCATCTACACTTCCTTCTTGTCTTGTCACTTCAAATCCTATGCTATGTCCTGACCTTGTCTCATATCTTAGCTCTGCTCCTATTTTTATGATGTCCTTCACTTTCTTTGGCTTCTCCAATTTATAATACCCTGCATCTGTATTCTTTATCTTC
>NZ_JAWDXO010000053.1 GCF_032477075.1 Fusobacterium sp.
CTGTCACCGCCTGAATCTTTCCAGTAAACATAGATACAATTACTCCAATAATTATTAATCCGCACCAAATTCCATTAATCATATTCTTTCCTTCCTCCTACTTTTAAAATATTTTTTTATTCTTAATAAAATATTTTATACTTCTTTATATACTCCACATTAAAATAAAAAACAAATATCTGTTTTCTATATTTTAAATATTATCTTTATATATCTTCTGAAAAAAATTTATAGTATATATATACATAAGATATTATTATTTATGTGAAAAATCTATATAAATAAAATATAATATATTTATTCATATAATTTATGATTTTTCTCTTAAAATAAAAAAATCACAGTTTAAAGCTAAACTGTGATAAATATAATCATAAAAATGATATTATTTATAAATAATATCATAACAATTTTCTTTTTCACAGATAGCACTCCATTGACAATCAATGACAGTAATATAGATTTTATCTACATTACCAACAAAAAAGAATGGCTTAATTTCTCTTTCATTTCGGCAGAATTCCCTTTCTAACTATTTTAAAACGCCTGCCAGACTAATTATAGTTATACTCTTGTTTCCTGCTCCTCTATCTAAATTAATATTATAGATTTGAGTATACTCTATCATATAAACTTTGTACAATATATTTTATATATAAAAAACTACAAAAAAATAAAGACAGCATAATTCACTCTGTCTTTAAGTTAAAATTTATAGTTTTTATCAATACAATGAAAACATATTTATTATTTCTTCTTTTTCAAAAAGCTGTTCTGCTACATCTTTAAAAACTTCTTTATTGCCATTAATATAAAACTCTATTCTCCCTTTTTTATATCCTTCTCTCAATAAATCTTCCTGACCCAATACTCTAAATAACTCTATAGCACTTTCAACTGAAGAATCTACTATTTTTTTACTGAAAAACTTTCTTATATCATTAAGAATAAAAGGATAATGTGTTCCTCCTAAAATCAAAGTGTCCGCTGCATTTGGTATTTGGCATAAATAACCTTCCAATATTTCCATTCTATCAGAATAATTTTCCCACCCTTTTTCCAACATTGTGCATAAAGCCTTACATGAAATTTGATACACAGTTATATCCGAATCTATTTTCTTTATACTTTCTTCATATACATTAGATTTTATAGTAAAAGCTGAACCCATAACAGCTATTTTTTTTTGTTTGCTTTCTAATATAGCTGATTTTACTCCTCCTTCTATCATTCCTATTATTGGAATATTATACTGAGACTTAAGAAATTCCAAAGAAGCAGCTGAAAAGATACTGCAGCCAATGACAACAGCTTTACAATTATTTCTAATAAGAAAGTCCATTATTTTGGCGCTTAAATTTTGTATATCTTCCTTGCTTTTTTCACTATATGGATTATTTTTCCAGTCACCATAATAAATTATATTTTCTCTTGGAAGTAACTCTCTTATCTTTTTTAAAATAGTCAACCCACCTATTCCAGAATCAAAAATTCCTATAGACGACTCTTTATTCATAATTTATGCACCTCTTCTCAAAAATACTATATTAAATTATACCTTTTTATTTATTTTATGACAACTATAATTTTTTATTTGTTTTTCAAAATATTTGTTGACAGAATAATTATATGTGTTATAATAATATTGTCATAGGACATTTCCTTAAATTACATTTTAATTTCTACGAACAAAAGCTCTCACTCTCAAGGGAGCTTTTGTTGTATATTTAAGAGAAATATATTATCCCATCTTTATTATTTGTGACCAACGCATGACCAACCTACTAGTCTTTATATTTTTTCTTCAAAATACTATTGCAGCATTTTTTTAGTATATTAATAAAAAGTACCTAATATTAATTTGATTATGAAACTATTAAAACATAAAAAAAGAGCCTCCAAAAAAGAAGTTGATTTATTTGCTATCCTCCTGCCAGGTAGAGATTTTTATATAGCTAATATAAAATATACAAATATTAAAAATGAAAAATTAAAGGATTTATTGAGGTTAAGTAGAAAGATAACTTTATAGAAGAAGATTATTAAAAAGAACTACAGGAGGTGAAAAATGGGAATGTTTTTAAAGTATGTTTTATTGATATGTGGAATCTTATTTACATACAATGCAGTTATTAGCTCAACTTCAAATATTATATATGCAATTCTTGCTATTCTTTGTTTTATTGGATTTAAAAAATTAGGATGATCAAAAGAAGAAAATAAACCAAAAATTTTATCTGATTTTATGCCCATTTATACCTATTAATTTTTAAGTAATATAAGTATTTTATTATTTTTAAACTTTGTTATTTTATTTTATTATATCTTAATTTCTACGAACAAAAGCTCTCACTCTTAGGGAGCTTTTGTTGTATGTTTAAGGAGATTGCTAAAAAAGTGAATCATCCCACAAAAATAAAAATTTTATTCTTTGCTTCATAAAAAAATTTTTTTTAATAAAATTTTGAACTTGACTTATTCTAGGTTTAGAATCAAATCCTAAAAAATATATGAGAGTAAACATTTGTTCTATATTAAATGTTCATAAATATCAAGCTAGACTTTTTTTGACCATAAAATATTCAATAGTTAGTATAATATCTTAATTTTTTAAACTATTAAAGTAGTATAATTTTATTCCAAGCTTTTTTGTTACTCTGTAATATATATTCTTATATAAAAAGTTCTTGACTTATAATTTCGCATAGGATATAATTTCTAAAAAGAAATCATTTGAGGAGGTATAATGAAAAATGCTTTAATAGAACTACAATGTGAGATGGTAGCTGAAAGAACTTATGTTAATCCAAATAATCTCAGTTGGCTTCAATATGATATCCTGCATTTTATCAATCTACATAAAAATACTTCCCCATCAAAGTTAAGTGTAGAATTAGGAGTTGCCAGATCAAAACTATCAAAAGCTCTGAAACAATTGAAACTCCTTGAATACATACAACAAGTTCCCAGTGACCTTGATGGGCGTGAACTTATTACTTCTTTAACTCAAAGTGGAAATGAATTTTTAATAAATATCTATAATAATCACGAATCTATTTATAAACTTTCAAAAGAAATTTTTTCTGAAGAAGAACAAGAAGAATTTGCAAGATTAGCAAAAATGCTTTCAAATAAGCTAAGAAATGAAAGGATAAAAAATAATGAATAACATTCAAATAATTAATGCAAGAACTAATAATTTAAAAAATATTTCTTTAGAAATTCCCAAAAGAAAAATTATAGTTGTTACAGGCATTTCTGGTTCCGGAAAATCATCTCTTGTTTTTGATACAATCGCTTCCCAGTCACAAAGACTGCTAAGTGAAACTTTTTCCAGTTATATACAACAGCTATTACCCCATTATGAACAAGCTAAAGTAGATAGAATTTCAAATTTGCCAGTGTCTATAGTTATTAATCAAAAGAAAATAAATGGAAATGCTCGTTCTACTGTTGGAACCATTACTGATATATATGCCAGTCTGAGACTTTTATTCTCACGAATTGCTAAACCATTTATTGGTTATTCAATGAATTACTCTTTTAACTCTCCTGAAGGAATGTGTCCAAAATGCAAAGGTCTTGGAGTAATAAAAGAAATTAATCCAAAAAGTTTGATAGATTTTGAAAAATCCTTGAATTCAGGTGCTATCCAATTTCCAACTTTTCAGTTGGGGGGATGGAGGCTAACAAGATATACAGAATCAGGAAATTTTGATAATGATAAAAAAATCAATCAATATACCTCTGACGAATTATCTATGCTTTTATATAACACTGGAAGTTTTCCTAAAAAACCAACAAAAAAATGGCATAAAACAGCTCAGTATATGGGATTGATTCCTCGAATAACCAAAGCCTTTATTGAGACTGATAACACCAAATATAAAAATGATTTAAAAAGAATTTTAGAAGTTAAAGATTGTACTGAATGTTCAGGTACAAGAGTAAATAAAAAAGTACG
This sequence comes from Fusobacterium sp., assembly GCF_032477075.1. NCBI lineage: Bacteria > Fusobacteriati > Fusobacteriota > Fusobacteriia > Fusobacteriales > Fusobacteriaceae > Fusobacterium > Fusobacterium sp. The sequence goes on from NZ_JAWDXO010000053.1 coordinate 3,965, forward strand.
TAGTGCTAAAATTTTAAATAATTCCATTTCTGATTGTGTCAATTTAACCATTGATGAGTTGAAAATATTTTTAGATAGAATAAAAGAACCAGAAGTTGAAGTTATATTAATAGATCTAAAAACAAAACTTGAGAGCTTGCAGAATCTTGGGCTAAACTATCTCACCCTGAACCGGTCAACAACAACTTTATCTGGAGGAGAATCACAAAGAATTAAAATATCAAAACACCTAAATAGCTCATTATCTGATATACTTTATATTTTTGACGAACTTAGTACAGGTCTCCATCCAGAAGACCTCATAGGAATTATAAAAATATTATATAAATTAAAACAAAAAGGAAACACTATTATACTAGTAGATCATGATCCAGATATCATAAAAATTGCAGATCATATTATTAATTTAGGTGAAGAGGCTGGAATAAATGGTGGCTATATCACTTATCAAGGAACATATGAAGGACTACTAGCTTCTAATACACTTACCAGTAAAGCTTTGAATACTTCACATTATTTAAATACCAAAAAACAAAATTTCCAAGAGTTTTATGAACTACAAAATGTTAGTTTAAATAATATTAAAAATATTTCTGTAAAAATTCCTAAAAATGCTCTTACCCTTGTAACTGGTGTAGCAGGATCTGGAAAAAGCTCTCTTATACGACATTTATTTAAAAATAAATTTTCTGATGCAATGATATTAGATCAAAACCCTATCCACAGCTCTTCACGCTCAAATATACTCAGTTATTTAGGTGTTTTCGATACTATAAAAATTTTATTTAGTAAAATATCCTCACAAAATATATCTCATTTTTCCTATAATGGAAAAGGAGCATGCCCTATCTGTAAGGGAAAAGGATATGTAAAATTAGATCTAGCTTTTTTAGGAGATACACAACAACTTTGTGAAAGTTGTTGTGGGAAACGCTTTAATAATGAAACATTATCCTATTATTATAAAGACAAAAATATTGATGATGTATTGAACTTAACAGTTAAAGAAGCTGAGAGTTTTTTCGATGATACTAAAAGCGAAAAGTTAAATCATATGCTGAATTGCTTAACAATGGCTAATTTAAATTATTTAAAGTTAGGTCAATCTCTTGACACATTTTCTGGTGGAGAACTACAGCGGTTAAAAATAGCCAAAACTCTCTTTGAAAAAAACAGTAAATTACTAATTTTAGATGAACCTAGCACTGGATTACACGAATCTGATATTCAAAATCTACTGGAGTTATTTTTTGATCTAGTAAAAAATGGAAATACACTGATTGTTCTAGAACATAATTTATCTATTATATCTCAAGCAGAATGGATTATTGATTTAGGACTTTATGGCGGAGTTCTTGGTGGAAAAATTATTTTTCAAGGATATCCTGAAGATATGATTGACAACCCTACTTCTCTTACAGCTAAACATCTTAAAAATTTTTTGAAAATAAATTAAATATATCATTCTTGTTGATAATTTTTGTAAATAGTGGTCTTTTAAGATAAAGCTCCATAGAAGTCTTACTTTCATCTAATTTTCTTTTAATTTTGCATCTTCTGGTCTATAGATTTTATTTCCCTCTATTTTCCAAGGTGCTTTTTTTAATATTCTTTTTGAGTAAACTGTATTTATTTTCTTACTTCTATTGCCTTTAAATTTAGAATATTCCTACACTGAATATAAATTATGATATTTATTTGATTACTTGACTAATTAAAATACTTCTATTGTAAAAAATACAACAAAAAACCAGAGAACTTATCTCTGGTTACTAAAAGACAATTATATAGTTAAAATAATCTTCTCTGATAAAATAATATTATAAAAGATCATTATTTTGCATGAGTAATCTATTTTTATATTCCCATATCTTTTAAGCCATTTATAACACGATATCCCTTTGGTATCTCAAAAATAGAAGTGGGTACTTTAGTTGTACATTCCAATATTTCCATTATAAAATCATCTCCAATACCTTTTCCTGTTATGTATGCCAGTTCATTTCCTTTAAAATAATATCTTATTTTCCCACCATTCTTCACACTCATTTCTTCATATGGAAGTTTCTTCCCCATTACTGTATCAGTTCCAGAACCAGTAATCTTAATTCCTATATATTCAGGTTGTTTAAAAATAGAAGAATTAATTCCAAGCATATTGAGATTCATTGCCATTTTATCTTTGTCACTTATCATATAAGATTTTTTTCCTTCTACCAAAAATCTTACTATTTGACCTTCATATGCCATCTTAGTAACTCTCTTCTCTCCAAGAGTAGCTACAGTAATATCGCTTTTTATATTTTTTCCCTCAATTTTATTATGCATTATAAAATGCATTATAACATCTTTCCCTTTGAATTCATCCATATACTTTTCTGCAAGACTTCCAGCCGCTTTTACATATTCAGTTGTAAAAATTACAAATGTAAAAATAACTAGTAATATTAATTGTAGTTTTTTCATGTACAACCTCCATAATATATTTTTAACTATGCTCTTATTATACAGTACTAAAATATATAAAGTAAGTACTTAAATTAATAATAATTTATCAACTTTCTGAAATTAATTTTACAACCATCATTATTGCAAATATAAAAAATGGAAATATTATACTTAATATTCCTCCCATAAGTAGAGATTTTGCTCTTTTAGGATATTTTTTATTAAAAACAGCAAACAATATAATACCTATGTATGCGCTTAAAAATCCAAGTATTACCCATCCTATTCCACCTTTATCATTTAGAGTTTCAATTACTTTTTTATCTGATTCAGATTTTTTTTCTTTTTTTATTATTTCCTCTCCATTTATTTCTATTCCTTTTTTTCTCTCTTTAAAAAGTATATCATAGCATCTACTGCAATATTCTTCACCTCTATACATCTCTGTTTCTCTAAACCAATAAAGTCTTTTATTGCATCTTTTACATCTTCCCTCCAAAGTAACACCTCTTTTTTCGTAAAAATTTTATTTCTGTTTATAGTCTAACAAAAATATGAATGTATTGTCTATAAAAACAAGTAAAATATTAAAAAAAATATATAAATAATTCTCACTATAAACAAAATTTAACTTGTATTTAATAATTACAAATATAGCCTCTATTTCGGATAAAAATATATCAACAGAACTTGTAAGTACTTTAAATTTATGATAAAATTTATCATTAATCAGGAGGTGATTCATGAAAAAAAAATTTAACAGCTTTCTTCTTAGTTTAGGAATTATCATAACTTTAATCTCTGCATTATTACAATTTTTTATAAGTATACATTTATTTATCTTAAAAAAATATTTATATTTTATCTTCTATTTTATTGTTTTTATTTATTGGCTAAAAGATAGAGACTTTAAACTTAAATATTTCCTTATTTATGCTATCATTAGCTTTTATTTTAACTTTTCTCTTACGACCTCATTTGCTATGATATTCATAAGAACATTTTTAGATTTTCTAAATCTTACCAATTTAGCTAAAACTATTTCAGTAACATTAATTATAGGAACACTGAATACATTCATTACTTCTTTTATTTATCAATTTTTAAAAATAAAATCATTTAAATTCTATAACCCATAGAATTTAAATTAAAAAATATAAATTATTAACATTTAATATTTTTTGATACAAAGAAAAATTTTATATTAAAAAAATATTTTTTGATAATCAAATTATTTGTTGACAAAATATTATAAAGATGATAATATAAAGATGACCCTTTCCTTGAAGTGTTACTGTATTTTAAATTTAACCAAATTTAGAAATAGGATTAGAGACCCCCAATGTCTTTGATCCTATTTCTAATTTACAGATATTTATATATATTTATAATCAGCTGTTGATCAATTACAATATTGATTATTTAATTTTAATGTTTCATATTATTGGTTTATTACTATCTTTTGATATAAAAAAATAGAAAGAAATTAATCTTTCTAGTTTTTCTTTAAAAATAATTTATATTAAAAAAAACCTTGCTTATTTTTTATAATATTCAGGATAACTGATTTCTGATATTTTTTTTATTACTTCTGTTACTTTGATAGATGGTCTCACTGCTTCTTTACTTATTGTATATATTCTTCTTTCTTTTACAGCCTTTATTATATTCCAATTACCTCTATCAATAATTTCTTTTATTGGATCTTCAACTTGGTAAGTACTGGTAAATATTATATCAGGATTTCTTGCTGCTATAGCTTCCAGACTTGGTATGAACCATCCATTTTTATCACTAAATATATTTTCCACTCCTGCAATTTCTAACATTTCATTCATAAATACGTCTTTACCAAAAGTATACATAGATGGAAATGGAGAAATTTCAAAATATATTTTTTTCTTTTTTTCTATATTTTTACTTATTTCTTTTACTTCATTTATTTCTTCTTCCATTTTAGAAATTATTGCTTCTGCTTCAGTTTGTTTTTCTGTTTTTTCTCCTATCTCTCTTATACAATCGTAAATATCTTTTATACTTTTTACATCAGGAATATAGATAATCTCTGTTCCCTTTCCTTTCATAAATTCAATAAAATCCTCTCTATCTGCTTTATTAAATGTTGAAAGAATTATCAAATCTGCTTTCAGAGAAAAAATACTCTCTGTATTCATTTGATAAAAACTTACTTTTGGTATTTTCATATCATCTAATTCTTTTATATCAGAATTTTTATCCATGGCAATTATTTTATCTTTCAATCCCAGTTTATAAAGTATTTCCGTTACTGCTGGACTTCCAGAAGCTATTCTATTATATTCTTTAGAAAAAGATATAACTGAAAAAAGAAATAAAATTATTATTGAAAACTTTTTTATCATTATTATCACTTATCCTTTTATTTTAAGATAGATAGAAACCATTTTTATCTTTCTATTATACCATTCTAAAAATTATATTTGAATCCTGCATAATAACTTCTTCCATCTGCTGGATGATATGCTTTTTCTCTAATTCCAGCTGTTACAACAGCACTTGCATATTTTTTGTCAAATAAATTTCTTATTCCACCATATAATTCAAATCCGTCATTAAATTTATACCTAATATTTGAATCAATTGTAATATAGTCATCATTTTTCCCTAATTTATTGGAAAAATCATCACTATTATATGCTTTTCCAAAATAATACCCATCTATATTAAAAACTATACTTGGTAAAATATCATATGACATTCCAATATTTCCTTGCCATCTTGCTACTCCTGCAAATTCTTTTTCATCATGAATTCCACTTGTAATTTTAGGTTGAATATATGAAATATTTTCTCTTAAAGTTAATTTATCAAAGTAGTGTTGTAGCGAGACTTGGCCTCCTATTCTTCTTACTTTTCCATCAAAATTTCTATTTTTTCCACCATAACCACTTACTTTTTCATAATAAATTTCCTTATCTGTATCTATCAAAAATATTGATGAAGAAATAAAAGTATTTTTATACATATCCTTTATTCCTACTTCATAAACTTTTGTTTCTTGAGCATCAATATCTCCATACCAATATCCTAAATCATCTGCATTTGGTGTTCTAAATCCTTGAGTAAAACTTAAATATACACTTCCTGTTTCAGAATACAGATAATTAGCAGCCAGTTCAAAAGAATCATTATCAAATTTTTTATCTAAATCTTTTTTAGGTATAACTGATTTATCACTGTATTTATCACTGCTCCTTCTATATCCTTGACTTAATTGCAGCTTTCCAATTGTAGTTTTATTAATTAAGTAACCTGCAAAAGATTCTTTTTCTAATTTTGTTTTATAGGTAAATCTTTCTACTTCTGATTTTTTATAATCTCCCCCTAGAATTATATAGCTTTCTTTTCCATAATTGTATTTTAATTGTGGTTTTATATAGTATTGCTTTATATCTGTTCTGCTATCTCCCCAAGTAGCCTTTGGAGATAATTTTTTAGTATCATAACCACCATACGTTAAAAATGATAAATTTTCTCCAATTTTCTTATTATATGTCATCATATAGTTATTTGTTTTATTTAATTCTTTTCCAGCATCTTTTCCAGCTTGTTTTGGATTCTCTTCAAATTGTTCTTTTGTTAAAGCACTTGTCCAGCTATCTTTACTTTTTCCATAATTATATTTTGCTTCTAAATACCCATCATCAAGTAAATATTTTCCTCTCAGCCATATTGATTCTCTAGTATCCCCACTGCTATATCTAGGATCTAAACTTCTATATCCATCACTTTTATAATTGTTATAAGATAAATCAAAAAGAAATTTATCTCCTATTTTAGTTCCATAATTTACATTCCCTTTTACTGTATTCCATGATCCAATTTCTATACCTACATTACCATAATTATTTTTATCTAATGGTGATTTAGTAATAATATTTATCACTCCACCAGTAGTTCCGTCTCCATACATTACAGCTCCACCTGAAGGAATTATTTCAATTTTGTCTATTTGCTCAACAGGTATTTGACTCGTATTGTAAGTTCCATCTACTGCATTTAAAGGAATTCCATCAAGCAGTACTAATGTATTGCTCTTCGCAGTAGCTCCTGAACCTCTCATATCAAACACAGAATCTGATCCTCCAATAGAACTTATAGTTAACCCTGGAACTCCTTTAAGGGCTTCTGCCACTGTACTAGCTCCTTTGTTCTGAATATCCTCTTGAGTTACAATAGTTATATTTTTAGCAGTATCCAAAACACTTGTTTCAAAGTTTTCTGTAGAAATAACTGATTCGTTCAATCTTTGACTGGCTATCTTTTCTTCTGCCATCATTGTTGTACCTATTGTCAGTAGTGCAGCTATCATTAAAGTTTTTTTCATTTTTCCTCCCAATCTCTATTTAGTTTCTGTTAACTTAAATTTATGTGAACTACTCCTAACCTTTTAAGGTATAATAATTTGCTCAAGATTATATATCCTCCCTAAAATGAAAGGA
>NZ_JAWDXO010000054.1 GCF_032477075.1 Fusobacterium sp.
TCATTTTCAGTAGACAGCAGTAAGGGAATAGGAGAGAAAATCTTTATAAGCCAAGATTCATTAACTAGTGGAAATGTATTACAGATACTAGGACATGAATTAGGACATCTGGCAAAATATGATAAAGATGAAAAAACAGCAGATAATGTAGGAAATAAAATAGAAGAGATAAAGGCAGGAGAAGAGAAAGACTACAATGAATATCTAGCTTCAATCAAAGATAAGTATAAGGACCTACCAAGTCTGGAAGAATCAAAAGAGTTAGAAAAGAATATTCCTGATGAATATAAAGAAAAACTAGGATTAATAGGAGCTGCAACTGTAGCAGGAGTAGTATGGTTATTTAGTTCAGAAGAGACAGGAGATCCTATATTAGCTGATGCAAGTAAAATAAAAAAAGATAATGGAAAATTTTACTATGTTGATGAAAACAATAAAAAATATGAAATTAAAGAAGAATATATTGCAGCAGATGGAAGTATTATTATTCCAATTGAACCATCTTCTTACGAGCTAGAAGTTTTAAAGAATACAGTTATAGTTGCAAGTGCTGCAGTAATAGGGAGTACATTGTATGAGATGATTAATACAGGAACCGTTTCTAATGTTGTTTGGGATAATATTACCCCTACACAACCAAATATGGAAAAAACATTGATTCCAAAATCTTTTACAATAAAGGTAGGAGAAGCCAATTATTGGGTACATCCTAATGCTACTGAACATATGCAAGATCATCTTGCAACTATTACTAAAACAGGTGTTTCTCATAATTTTCCACTTAAAAATCAAATGCTTCTTAAAAGTTTTGAGTCAAGTCTTAAAGAACTTACTAAGAGAGGCAATATTCTAGGTGAAAAATACACAATTGGTAATTGGGAAATAATGATAAATCAAAGAGCTACAGATAAATTTCCAGTAGTTTATCATGCTGTAATGAAAGGACAATAATTATGTTAAAAATAAAAAAAATATTTCAAATAAAAAAAAATAAATTAGTAACTGATAGCCATATTCCATTAAATATAAGATTTGGAGAAAAATATATAGAACAAGAATGCTTTGAAATAACAAATCAAAAAAAATCTATTTTAGATATAAGAAGAGAAATAATAAATAATGAAATAACAAACATAGTATTAGTTGGGTGTGAAAAAGTTTTTTTTCATAATTTTAATTTTGACAATGAAAATAGAGAAATAAAAATCATAGAAGGAATTCCTCAAATTTATTTTAACTCAAATAAAATAAAAGCAGGATTTACTACCATGATTTATAATGATTTTAAAGTTTTATATTCATTTGATAAAATAAAAATTGTATTTACAAATGTAATCAATAATTATGATAAAATAAAAAAAAGAAGAATAAGAAATCATAATATAGATTTTGAAACTAATAAAAATGGTACATTACTAAGTATAACAATAAATGAATTAACTTATGAAATAATAAAAAAAATAATATCTATTTTAATAAAAAAATAAATAAAATTATAATAAACTTTATAATTTTTATTTGATATTAACCTAAAAGTCAATATTTATAGATACTAAATTAAATGAATCTTTAAAGATTTAAATAATTGATGTTTTGAAGGTAGTCTGAAATTTTTCAGACTACTCATTAAAATATTAATAAATATTTATCTATAAGAAACTCAAAATGATAAGAGAAATCTAATGTTGTAGAATTAGGATATGGTATTTTTAAGTATGACAAATATAATTCTAAATCAGATCTAGTTGGAAGAAAATTTTCTATAGGTCTATCTGTTCCTACTTTTCCTGCAGAAATACATGCTGGAACTATAAATGAAAGTACAGTTATTGGAGGAGTAGATAAAGTTTATATGATAGAAATAGAAAATGGGTTTATAAAATCTATAGATAAAAATTTAAATTTAAAAGGAGTTAATTATTGGAAATCAAGATAAATAAATCTCAAAATAAAATAGAAATTATAAAAGATGATTCTATAAAATACGCAAAAATTTCAAAATTTACAAATACTTTATTTTTTTTATCAGTTATAGTATTTCTTATTATATCAAAAATGTATGGTAAGTTAGGTATATTAGGTTTTTTAACTTTTCTTCTTGGGGCAACTTTTATCATATATAGAAATTCATTGTATTTTAAAAATCGTCATATAAATGAAGTTTTAAAAATAGATTTAGAAAATATAAAATTAGAATTCTTGAAAGATGGAGATGCAATATATTCAAAAGATATTCCTAGATGGAAAGTTATGAAAATAAAAAAAGAAATTCCCCCTTTTAAATTTTATGGAAAAAATAGATTTTTAAACATTATGGAAGAAGAATTAGTAGACAAAAGAATTCTGAAAATAATAACAAAAGATGAAGTTTTTTCATGGGGGTATAAAATAGAAGAAGAAAAAATAGATGAAATAATAAAACTTATAAAAGAATTCTGGAATATAGAAGATTAACATTTAATAAGTAGTCTAAAAAATTTAGACTGCTTATTGTAAAATATAGACAAATAAGTTTAAAATAAAATCTAAAGGAGTTAATTATTGGAAGCTAAGATAAAAAATTTCGTGATGAAATAGAAATTATAAAAGAATTTTCAAACTTTGAAAACTAAAAAGTAAGAACGGAGAGAATAAAATGAAAAAAGAGTGGGGAATAAAAGATATATTCATTGCATTTTTAGGAATAGGTTTATTATTTGGTGCACTTATTTTATCAGTTGCAATAAGAGATAGTGAATCTCTTGTATTTAGATATCCAATAGAAGTGAGAAATATACTTATGGGAATATTGTATATAGGTTTTGTTATTTGTGGTTTATTGGTTGTTTGTGAAGGGTTATTAAAAATTAATTTTAGAGATTGTCGAATATTACCAATAAAAGTAAAAACTATATGGATAATTCTTGCTTTTATTATGCCATTACTTGTAAGTGGTATATTACTATGTTTTCCTGGGGAATGGTTAAATATAGAGTTTAGCACAGCTAATGTAATAACTACTCTATCATTTACATTGATGTTCTTTGGAGTAGGAGCACCTATAGTTGAAGAAATGATATTTAGAGGAATGATGCTTACAGTTTTTGAAAAAAAATGGAATAAAGGAGCAGCAATAGTTTTAACTTCAGTTTTATTTGGTGTAATACATCTTATTGGGCAAAAAATGGGATTAAGAGATTTTCTTATTATGACATTATCAGTAAGTTTAATAGGAGCAATTTTAGCAATAGTTACATTTATAACAGAAAGTATATGGTCAAGTGTGGTTATACACATGGTGTGGAATATAATAATTATGGGGCAAATAATTAGTATAGGAGGAGTTAGACCATTATACAGCAGATATAATTATACTTTCAATTCTGATTCATTTTTACTTACAGGAGGTGCTTTTGGAATAGAAGCATCTCTACCAGTTATAATAATAAATATAATATTTTTAATCATAGTATGGAAGTTATGGAAAAAAGAAGATAATAAATTTTCATAGGATATCTATCAATAAAACTTGATTTTTATGGTGTTCTATTTTAGAATTTTTCTAAGTCTGGAAGAATCAAAAGAATTAGAAAATAGAATTCCTGATGAATATAAGGAAAACTTTGCATTAACAACCACAATAATAATAGGTGGAGTAGTTTTAATAGGGAGTTATTATTCTGGACAAAAAACAGAGGAATATTTAAATTCAGAAGAAGGTAAAAGAGCTTGGAGTAAGTTTGAAGAAAACTTAAAAGAAGAATGGGAAGCTAAGAAAAATAAAGGAATAGCTTATGCAGAATTTTATCAAACTTCCTTAGAAGCATTTTTAACTGATAAAGTAGGAATAAAAGATATTGCAATTAAAAATGAAACAATACATAAAATTCAAGTTGATGTAGGAGATGTTATTCTTACACCTGGTATAGATAAAAGTAAATTTAAAAAAGGAAAAGATAAAGATGGAAATGATGGTTATGAAAATTTAGAAGATGGAAGTTGGTGGGAAAAAGATAGAGCAAAACATGGAGATAAAAATGGTTGGAAAAGATGGCCAAGCAAAAAAGATAAAGATAAAAATGCTAAAAAAGGAGGAACTAGAAGAACGGTAGGAGGAAATGGGAAAGTATATAATGATTAAATTAAAAAAGGAGAATACTATATTGAGGTTATTAAACTATTCTAGGGAAATAAAATATTGTAATAAAAATATATTAATGATTAACAGTATTCCTGATAATATAACAGAAGAAGAAGAAGATATTTTATTTGATAAGAATTTTGTTGACATAAAAGACTTAAAAATAAAAGAAATTCATAAAATTGCACAAAAGAAACTAATATTAGCATTAAAAGAATTTTATATTTTAAATAATGGACCTGTATTTTGCAATTTGTTTAACTTTGATAAATTAAATGATTTAGGTATTTATGAAAATGATAATCAATATACATTGGAAGAAAAAAATCAACTATACAATTTATTATGTAGACTAAGTGGCAGAGAACTTTTTTACCATAGATTATTTAAACTAAACAATTTAGAAGAATTTGAAATATTGATAAAATATAATCTAGTTACTTTTAGAAGTATTAAATTTTACTTTAGAAATCTACATCTTATTGCTTTGGGAAAATATGATTATAGTTATATTTTATCTGGTTCATATAGTAACCCTAAAGTATTAAATATTTTAAAGAATAATGATATATCTATTTATAAAACTACAGCTTTTTAAATTCCTCATAAATAAAGATAAAGTAAATTTAGAAAGGAGGGTATTTTATTGAAACTAATAAAAGAAGAGTCATTTTTTAAGTATAAAAATAAAGATGTGTTGATTATTAATAGTATCCCTAATGATATAACAGAAGAGGAAAAAGATATTTTATTTGATGAAAATTTTTCTGACATAAAAGATTTAAAAATAAAAAAAATACATGAAATTTCACAAAAAAGACTAATTTTAATGTTGAATGAACTTTATGCTTTAAATAATGGTTCTGTGTTCTGTAAATTATTCTATTTTGATAAATTAGATGATTTAGGTCTTTATGAAGATGATATTCAATATACTTTAGAAGAAAAAAAGAAACTTGCTAACTTATGGTGTAGATTGAGTGGGAAAGAACTTATTTACCAAAAATTATTTAAACTATATACTTTAGAAGAATTTGAAATATTAATAAAATTTCAACTAGTAACTTTTAGAAATGTTTTATTTTATTTTAGAAATCTTCATCTTATTATTTTAGGGGAATATGGTTATACCTATATTTTATCTGGTTCATATAACAATTCAAAAATAACTTCTATATTTAAAAAAAATAATATAGATTTTTATGAAACTAAAGGATATTAAATATGAGTAAAACCTATGAAGTTTATCCTACCACTTCATATATTCCGAGAAAAGAAGAAATAGGAAAATTATCTGAAAAATATTTAAATACTTTTTTAGAAAAGGAAAATATAAAAGAAGAATATAAAAAAAGAATGAAAATTACTAATTCAACTCTTAAATTTTCTGATAAAAATTATGTTAATAGAGAAAATATATGTATGATTGATACAGAGTATGATATATATCAATTAAATATTAAAGAAGGAAATGCAATATTTGTTTTTTTTCATAAATTTACTCAACTTGATATTGAAGTTTTAGAAGAAACACTCATTAACACAAATTATGAAAATGAATTTGAAAAAATTGTAAAGTTAAGTTATACCTGGACAGTAAAAAGAACTGCTTGGCAACCAGTATTATCAAATATATTGTATGGTTTTATTGCTATAGCAATAGTTGAACTTACTGATGGTATAATATATTCTGGAGATGGAGCATGGAATTTTGAAATCTTTCCTGTCAAAGCAAAAGAATTCCTTCCAATCCTTTTAGATGCAACTATTGAAAAAATTTTAAGAAGTGAGTAAAACTGGATTAGCATCAACAAAGTGGATAAAAAATTAAAAAAGGAATTTCTAGAAGTAAATAATATTTGTAAAAAATTTATATCTAAATAATACTTTGAAAAAATATTTTTAACTAAATTTGATATTTTACAGGTGGCTCAATTAATTTGAGTCACTTAATAAAATATAGAAATATGAGAGATACGATAATAGAAGCTGGAGAATATTTAGAAGCAGTCTATGATGGAATAGCAGATTCTGGAGTGGGAGGAAAAGGAAATACTATAAAGGAAAAATTTATAGAAAATTATTCAAAGAAAAAGGGCAAGGCAGTCACCATTACATAAAACTAAAAGAAAAAACTATAGATGAAAATGGAGAAATATTAGCTGATAAGTTAAATGAAAAAGGAAATAGAGTACAAGATCTATTGAAATATTTTGCATCAAGTGTTGGTTATGAAGGTGAAATACCAAGAATTTTGAGTAGTAAAGTTTAATGAAACAGAAGACATTAATTCAGCTAAAGATTTAATATTAAATGAAGCAAATAATACTTATAAAGAAAAACTAAATCCAAATGATTTAGTTATATCTGGAAAAACAGATACAGAAATGATTAAGCAAGTTTTTAATTCTGCTTTAAATTACCAAAAAAATACTGAGAATACTCCTGTTAATTATAAAATCCTTGGTCCTAATTGCAATACATGGTTTTTTAATTTATCAGAAAGTAATAATATTCAAAATAATATTTCTGATTTTGGTGGAGGATTTGCTGATCCAGGAGCTAAAAAGGAGCTCGATCAAAATCTTTGGAAAGAAAATGGAGGAAAAAGTGGCAGATAAAAAAAAATTTCTTTTGATTGATTTATTCTTCATTATACTCATGGCTTTATATATATATTATGACCATTTACCAAATAAATTAAAAGTCAATTTTTTAATAGTTAATTTGATAAGTTCTTATGGAGTTATTTTACTTCCGCCAATAATATACTTAAAAAAATTAAAAATTAAAAAAGAAAAATTTTTAATTTTTTTTATAATATTTCAATTATTTTACTTTTATGGATTTATAATATTTATATTTTCAGAATTTAAAATGGAAATACTAACATGTACATCATTGCTCTTTGTGTTTCTTGCTTTTTTCTCTACAAAGTATAAAGCTTTAAAGATTGGGCTATCAATATTGGGTCATATATTTTTTATAGGGGTATTTTTTCAGGCAATGTTTGCCTCAATTGATAATATATTTTATAGCTCTATTTTTACAATAATTTTTATAATAATTATCTTTATTTTTATAAAAGCAAATACAAAAGATGAGACTAGGATAAATGATTTATTAAAATTCAATGAAGCTACTTATTTATATTATTTACATGGGTTAATACATGTTGTAATTTATGATTACATTCATGTTACTATTTTTCAATTATTTTATTAAAATTGCTATTTTAAAGGTAGTCTAATTAACTCGGACTGCTTATTAAGATAGTTATTAAAAATTTAAATTAAAACTTAAAGGAGTTAGTTATTGGAAATCAAGATAAAAGAATCTCAAAATGAAATAGAAATTGTAAAAGATGATTCTATAAAATATGCAAAAATTTCAAAACATATACATTTTTTATTTTTTTCTTTAACTTTAATTTGCTTTATTACTTTAAAAATAAACAATAGTTTTACCATTGGCAATATTTTGTTCTTTATTTTTTCAGGAGGTTTTACAATTTATTTTTTCTCTCTAGCAATAAAAAATAAGCATATAAATGAAGTCTTAAGAATAAATTTAGAAAATATAAAGTTAGAATTCTTGAAAGATGGAGATATAGTATATTCAAGAGATATTCCTAGATGGAAAGTTTTAAAAATAAAAAAGAAGATTCCAATTTTTGATTTTTATGCAAATACAAATTTTGTAAGCATATTGAATCGCGAATTGGTAGATAAGAGACCTTTAAAAATAATAACGAAAGACGAGGTTTTCTCATGGGGATATAAAGTAGAAGAAGAAAAAGTAGATGAAATAGTAAAATTGATAAAAGAATTTTGGAATATAGAAGATTAATATCTAATAGGCAGTCCAATTAGTTTGGGCTGCTCAATGAAATATTAAAAAATACTCAACAATAGAGAACTTCAAATATTAGAAGAAAAAAAATATTAATATAGGCTTATCAAATTTATAAGAAAGGCTAAAGAATTTACAAAAATAACCAAAAAGGATTCTCAAGAAGTTCCTTTCAAAAGAAATAGACCAAAAAAAAAGAAAGATATATTGATTTAACTCCAAAAGGAGATATAATTTCATTTGGAAAATATGTCCCTTTAAATAAAAAATAAATATAAGGTGGAAGAAATTATGAATATAAAATTTAGAATTTTTGGTGAAAAAAAGCTTATAGAAATTGATGAAAATCTATATAAATATATTTTTGATTCTTTAAAATGGGCAAATTCATATTATAATAAAAAGATGACAGTAAAAGGGATAAATTTAAAAGGAAATACATATTTTGATAAAAAAGGTATGATAGAATTGAGAAGTATTATAAAAACATGGATTGAAATTTTTTCTTATTCGCCCGAAAATTTTATTTTATATGGAGACTATAATTTAGAAGACAATGCTTATCAAGAAAATTCTTTTATTAAAAAAAATATTTTAAGTCAATTAAAAGAATTAATCAAAAAAATTGATGAAGCAATTTTAAAGAATGAGTTGCTAGTTTTTACTAGAGAAAATTATTAAGAAAGGTGAAAATTTATGTTAGTGCATGACTTTAAAATATTAGGACAAGAAAATAAAATTTATATAGAAGATAATATTATTTTATATATTTTTGAAACTTTGGAGTGGATAAATACTTATAATGATGAAGGATTATTACAGACAAATAAGGGAATTAATTATTATGGAATTACCTACTTTGATGTTAAGGGAATCATTCATTTGAAAGAGATTTTGCTTGGGTGGAGAAATCTTTTTGAAAAAGCTCCCTTATTTTTTAAACTAAGAGGTTCTTTTTGCTTTGATACAAATAAAAGAGTAAAGAACTCTTACTCAAAACAAAAACTTCTATCTCAATTTGATTCTTTGATTAATTTATGTGAAGTTGCGATAAAACAAAATAAAATTATTTATCATGGCGGAATATAGAATGGTATATATTTGATTAAATTTGATATATTAATGAATATAGTAAGTTCTATATAAGGGGGGAATATGAGAAATAAAAATAAATTTTTAATATTTTTAATAGGTATATTTTTCTTAAATATATCTTATTTATCTTTGGGAAATGAAAAAGATTATAGTTTTTTAATTAAAAAGGGAATGAAATATTTTAAAGATAAAAATTATGATTTGGCAGAAAAAACATGGAAACCAATAGCAGATTCTGAAAATATTGAAGCACAGTTTTATATGGGAACTTTATATGAAGAGCAAAATCAATATGATTTAGCTGAAAAATATTATAGATTAGCAGCAGATCAAGGATATCTTCCAGCTCAAAATTATTTGGGACATTTATACTACTTCAAGAAAAAAGATTATAAGTCAGCAGAGAAATATTATCAAATGTCAGCAGATCAAGGAAGTGATTTTGGGTATTGTGGCTTAGGATATGTATATAATCTTTTAGGGAAAGAAGAACTAGCAGAAAAAAATTATTTAATAGGAGCTGAGTTTGGTGATCATGTATCACAAAATAATTTAGGTGTGTTATATTCAAAGCAGGGTAGATATAGATTGGCATATAAATACTATAAAATGTCAGCAAAGCAAGGTTATACACCAGCAAAAGAAAATTTAGAAGGATTTAAGAAAAAATTATTAAACCTTAGTTTTAAAGAAAAGATATTATTTTATAAATAAAAAATTTTAAATGATATAAGTTTTCATTCAATATGGGCTGCTATAAAACTTTATAACTTTAATTTTAGTAAAATATAATATTAAAATAATTAGGAGAGGAATATAAAAATGTTAAATAGTAAGTTTTTAGATAAGTTTAATTTATTTGTAAGTATTATTAAAATTACAGTTCTATTTTTTGTTTGTATTTTATTAATAAGTTGTGGATTAACAAAAACTGGAACTATTGCTGATGTAAATTATCATCCAAACTTTTTTACAGGAAGAGCAGAAGTTCCAGTAGAGAATGGAAAGACAGCAAAAATAGTTTTAGGAAGAGAAGGTCCATCAAATAAAGTAAAAGTAATAGATATAAAAAATAAATATATAGAAAAAGCATCAGCTAGAATAGAGCCAATAACTGAAAAAAGCAAAGATAAAAAAGTTACAGTAGATGTAATAATAAAGGGAGAGTCTAAAGAAGTTCAAATACCAGAAATAATAAAAAAAGGGTATGGAGGGGTTTTAAGTTTGCATTTAAAAAAAGATATTCCTACTCTAGAGGGGATGAAGTTTGAAATAATAACATCAGAACGCCAAGCTGAACTTTTAGCAGAATATTCTGTAAAAGAAAAAAGATATGTAAATGAAATAATTGAAGGGTTTTTTATAAAAAACTTTTTCTTAGTAAGATCAACTGTAATAGGAGAAGGAAGAGAATTAATTAGAGGAGATAGAGGATATCTTTATGTATTTAAAGTTACTTTAAAATTTGAAAATGGTGAGATAAATGAAACATATATTCCTAGTAGTTCATGGTTTTATGATGGAACTAATAAATATACATTAGGTTATATAACTTATTAAAAATTATATAGGAATTAATATAAAGAGGCTTGTTTAAAATTAATGATTTAGCAATTAATTTTTACAACCTCTTCTTTTATTTCTTAGGAAATTATAATTTGATAAATTTGTTGAAAAAATAAAAAATATTAATTATTTTAGCTTCATATTAGATATATTTAATCGAATAAGAT
>NZ_JAWDXO010000055.1 GCF_032477075.1 Fusobacterium sp.
GCTGACTAACAATCAGCTTTTTTGTGCTGTCAATTTTAATCTTATTCGATTAATATATCTAATATGAATCCAAAATAATTAATATTTTTTATTTTTTCAGCAAATTTATCAAATTATAATTTCCTAAGAAATAAAAAAAGAGAGTATTAAAAACACTCTCCTACACACTTGTAATTCTTCTATATAATTATAGAGCAGCTTTTGCTGTTTCAGCTAATTTAGTAAATTCTGCTGCATTATTTAAAGCAATATCTGCTAAAACTTTTCTATCTAATACAATTCCAGCTCTTTTTAATCCATTGATTAAAGTTGAATAAGTCAATCCATTGATTCTAGCTGCTGAGTTTATTCTGATAATCCAAAGTGATCTCATTCTTCTTTTGTTAACTTTTCTATCTCTTGTTGAGTAAGCTGCTGCTTTCATTGTAGCTTGTTTAGCTTGTTTTATAACGTCACCAGATGCTCCTCTAAATCCTTTTGCTGCTTGTAATATTTTTTTATGTTTTCTTCTTCTAACTATTCCAGTCTTAACTCTCATTGTTTTTTCCTCCTAAATATAAATCTCAAAAATTTGAATTATTTATTATCTTCCTACTCCATATGGTAATAACCCTTGCATATGTTTCTTTAAAGTGTCAGTAACTACTAAATCTTTCTTTAGGCTGTTTTTTCTTTTTCTATCTTTTTTAGTTAAGATATGGCTTTTTCCAGAATGTTTAACAATAAATTTTCCAGTCCCTGTTACTTTAATTCTCTTTTTTGCTCCTCTGTGAGTCTTCATTTTTGGCATAATAATACCCTCCTCTCGAATATATAAATATTAATATAATTATTAACTCTTTTTAGGTGTTAATATAATGTGTTTTTGCTTTTCGTTATATTTTTTATCTGCATCTGCAATCTCAGCAAATTTTTCTGCTATTTCATTTAGAGTATCTATTCCAAGTGTAGCATGCATTCTTTCCCTTCCAAATAAAACTAAAGTAACTTTTACTTTATTTTCTTTAGATAGAAATTTTTCAATTTGACCCATTTTTGTTTCTAAATCATGAGTATCTATTCTAGCAGTAACTTTTACTTCTTTTATTACTACCTGCTTTTGATTCTTTTTAGCTTCTTTAGCTTTTCTTGTTTGTTCATATCTGTATTTTCCAAAGTCCATTATTTTACATACTGGTGGCTTCGCAGTAGGTGAAATCTCTACTAGATCTAAATCTTCCTGTCTTGCTAACTCCAAAGCTTCATTAGCTGACATAACTCCTAATTGTTCTCCTGTTGAAGAGATAATTCTAAATTCTCTTCCTTTAATTTTTTCGTTGATTCTAATTTTTTCAGAAATAATTCAACACCTCCATCTAGTTATACAATAAAAAAAACAGGACAATACCACGCCCTGTTATTACTCCTAAATTTGAAATATAGAGGATCAAAATCTCGTACTCTATTAAATCTTTTTTATACCTAATGTAAGCTTTGAAGCCCAAAAGGTGAGAAACAGGCGTTTCTTCTTTATCCAACTTTTATTTAGTTCCTTTATAATTATATCAGAAACATAAATAAAGTCAAGCTTTTTTTATATCCATCCTATTTCACATACAGGAATATTTTTATCAATTATAGTAGATTTACATTGCCCCCCCAATTCTTGAAGTACAAGTTCTTCTAATTCTTTAACTATTTTTTTAAATTCATCTTTTCTATTTTCATCTATTAATTCCATATAAAGAAGTGCATTTTTAGTATTTTCTGTTATTTTTGTTCTGTCTGCCTCTCTCCAAAGCCAACCTCTTACTATTGCTCCTTTATCATCTCTATATATTAGTTCATCTTCTCTTGGTGGCTTATTTTCCTCTTCTCCCAAAGGAATAAATTCCTCATCTCCTTTGGCAAAACACAATACCATATCTCCTTCTATCTTATTCATGTCCTCTCCACCACATGTAATAAGATTTTTTAAACATATTACATTATATATATCTACAAGAGGATTTATTGAACCTAATATATGACCTTTTCCAATTCTTGAAGCCATTGCATCTATTGAAGCTTTAGCTCCTTTCTTTGTTTTAAATTTTTTCATAGCAAGACTATATTCTTTTATATATTCAACTGTCTTATTATCATCAGAACTTAATCTTTCACAAAGTCTCTTACAGACAGTTTCCAGCATATATGTTTTCCCCTTTCCACTATTATCAACATTTTTAAAAGATAATACTCCTATTTCTAGATGGGGAAATAGTTCAAATACTCTATCTTCAATAATAAATCTTTTCAATTTTCCCTCCTGTTTTCTATGATAATTAAACTATATCATAAAAAAATTAAAAAAACTATTTTTTAATAAAACTTATAGACTTTAAAATTATTTTGCGTTAAAATAACATAAAAACATTAGGAGAAAAAATGAAAATAGATATCAAAACTGCTTATGATGATTTAGAAAATATAAAACTTCTTTTTAATGAATACACTGTCATGCTTGGAGTTAATCTTGCTTTTCAAGGATATGATGATGAAATAAATAATCTCCCAGGAAAATATGCTCTGCCTTATGGAAAACTATATATTGCATATTATGATAATAAAGCTGCTGGCTGCATAGCTCTGAGAAAATTTGGTAATGATGGCTGTGAAATGAAAAGATTATTTGTTAGACCTGAATATAGATATTTAAAAATAGGAAAAAAATTAGTAGATAAAATTATAGAAGATGCTCATGAATTAAAATATAAATATATGGTATTGGATACTCTTTCTAATTTACATGAAGCCATTGCTCTTTATAAAAAATCCGGTTTTCAAGAGATTAAAGCTTATTATAAAACCCTCTGGATAATGTTCTATATTTTAGATTAGATCTTTAATAGTACAAAAAGAGGATAACCTAAATTATCCTCTTTATTTTTTTATTCTTCATCATTAAATTTTATCTCTTTATGTGTTCCATCACAGAAAGGTTTATGTTTTGAATGACCACATCTGCATAATGAATAGTGTTCTTTACTGTCTAATATTTCTTCAGAATTATTGTCATCTATTACCTTGACTCCACCAATAATATTTATAGAGCCATTTTTTTCAATAATTATTTTCTCTACATCATGATAAACAGTTTCCCTCTCCCCACCTTCTAATTGATAAGAAAGTGCTCCTGATGGACAATTTCTTATTACTTCTATTAATTTTTCTATGTCTGTTGCATTTCTCATCTCTATCCAAGGAATTCTATCTGGATTAAATACTTCTGGATATCCCTTTACACACTTAGCTGCATGTTTACACATATATTTATCAAAATAAACTACTATTTTATCTCCATTATAGCCTTTTATTCCTCTAGTTTTTTCCTCTTCTCTCTCATTGTTAAACTCAACTCCTCTTGCATGAGTTCCATCACAAAAAGGTTTATTTTTAGAATGACCACATCTGCAAAGTGAGACTGTCCTTGGTGTTTCATATTCTTCCCCTTTGTAATCTTCTATTTTAGTATCCACAACTGTATAAGGGCTAAATTTTGTAAAAACTATCATACCCTTCTTATCTTTATTCTCTGCCATAAATACTCCTCCTAAATACATTTTATAAAGTTCTGCTTCATAAAATTATTCTGCTGTATTTAAAGATATCCTTTTTCTTAAAAAATATTTTATAAATCATAGAGAAAATCTACATCATTCATAATAGCTGATTTTTCAATAACTACACAAAGCTCTTCATATTCTGGATACACTAATTTATTTATTCCAGCAACAGTTCTTGCTCCTAAGTGTATTATTCTCTTATTTCCATTAGTATATATAATTATTCTCCTAAAATTTTTTCCAATCAGTCCCTCTTCATATGAAGCTGGAGTGGCAACTATTTTTTTTATTTCTTTCATGTTATAAACTTTATTGTCAATTTTAATACTGTCTATATCAACATGTATTCTCTCAGGAGTTTCGTTCCCTTTCTTTAAATATTCATAAAATATGGCTATTCCAGGTATTCCAAACATTAAAATATTAAATAAAATCATCATTCCAAAAAATGAAATTATTTCGCCACTACCAGAATTTTTTTTAATTAAGTAATAAAGTCCTCCACTTAATGCTATAGAAGCTCCTATTGCTATTATTATATATCTTTTCAGCAACTTCATATGTTCTTCCAATATATCTTCTTTTGGAATATTAAATATCTCTTTTTTTAAAGATTCTTTTATTTCTTCTTTATTAATTGTTTTTTTAGTTAAGAGAGCCAATATTTCATCAAATGATTTTTTTGAAAAATTTGATAGTTTTATTTCGCTCTCTAAATTCCCATCAAATACAACTAAAAACCTTTCCACCTGAGTTGGTATAAAGTTTACAGAATGAGTGCATATTCTTGATGAAAAAAAATATTTATCAAATTCTAATTTTCCTTTCTTTGATATCAAATTTCTTATAGTAACTTCCTTTTCTCCTATATCTACAATAATATATCCCGTTGTTATAGAATAAATAGCACAAATTACTAATACTACTACCCCTATTAAATATAAATGAGAAAATCTTATATCTATAAATCTTGAAAGTATATATGTTAAAAATAACATTATTCCTGCACATCCAAGTATAGTCCACATAAAATTATATATCATTATAAAAAAACTACTTCTGTACTTCATTCTTCCCCCTTATGCTGTTTTTTTATTATTCTAACACAATTTTTTTCTTTCTTCTATATATCAGAAGTTGCTTTTATTTTTAAATATGTTTATTTAAAGTTGCTATTCATTTCTTTTTACTTCTTAAAAACAAAAAGACAGGATGTTATATCCTGTCCTCTATCTTTATAATTTTTTATTAGATTGCTTCAAAATCGTCTTTTCCTACACCACATAAAGGGCATACCCAATCATCAGGGATATCTTCAAATGCTGTTCCTGGAGCTACTCCACTATCTGGATCTCCCTCTGCTGGATCATAAATATATCCACATACTTTACACTCATATTTTTTCATACCATTTCCTCCTAGTTATTTTTTATTTTAAACAAACAAATTACCTTTATTATGATAACTTATTTTCATACCTATTATACTTATACTGCTGAAACTATATACTTTCCTTTTTTATTTTTTACTTTTTATAGTTAAATATTTTCCAACTTAAGATTTCTGCTTGTATTTTGCTTTTTAATCTAGTTTTACTTCAATAAGAAAGTTTTAATCATTTAGATTACAATTTTATTATTTAATAATCAAAGATAACATTTTACTCTAAGGCAAGAATTTCTAATTTTTCTGGTGGTTCTTCTTTAGAAGAAATAAGAAAAAAAGCAATATGTTCTATTTTTGAGATATTGCCGTCAGTATATACTCGCTGTTCATTTATTGAGTGTGAATATTATAAAAAAACAATGAAGGATTTATTGGAAAAAGAAAAATTACTCAAGAAAGCTTCAAGTTATTTTGAAGAAAAAATAAAAAATTATGACCTATATAGATAAAAAATTGTCTTAAAAGAGAGTTTGTCATAGAACTCTCTTTTTTATTTTCTTGACTATGAACAAGCATATAAGCTAAAATTATAGGTGATATTATTTACTAGAGGTAATTTATGGGAAGAAAATCATTGGAAGAGTTAAAAAAGGATATTGAAAAAATGGATATCCAAATAAAAGAATTGGTGAAAAAAGAACAAACAAAGAAAAAAATAATCTCAAAATATTTAGAATTGGTTCTCTTGCTAGGATACTTGATATTCAAAATGAAGATATTGAAACTCTTCTTGGATATCTGTCTTCCTATTCTGAAATGACTGATGAGGAAAAATCTCAATGTAAAAACATTGGTAAAAAAATTTTAGAAGATAGAAAAACCCAAAGAGTTTTAGAAAAGTATAGTGAAAATTTATCAGATCACCAAATTAAAAAGATAAAAGAAAATCCTAATCAATCTCTAATATCCAAATTTATATAAGATGAATTTAATAAAAATCTCATTGAAGAACTTGCTCATACTGAATATAAAATGCTAAACCAAATTTTAAAAACTATTAAATAAAAATTTAACTAAGTGACACACATGTCACTTAGTTAAATCAACAGCAATTTATATAAATATTTTTTATTCTTATTTCATTCATTAAATAATAGAAGCCTATCCAATCCAATACCACTAATTAAACATCTTTCTTTTTTATTACCAAGTATCTGAGAAATCCAATCAACAAATCCACCATCACCAATTTCAATTTGACAGTCTTTTGTTTCTAGCATTATCTTAAAGTTGATACCCTGATAATACTTATTATCCACATTTTCAAAATCAAATGAGAGCGAAGTTTCAGGGAATATAGTTTCTATAGTCTCAGTCATTTTACCAAAAAAACCATCAATATCTTTGTAACCTCCCCTTTTCCGTAAAATAATTGATAACTTTGCTCCAAATTGTGTTTGGAGTATTTCTTTATAAAAAGTTAAGTGTTTTTCTAATAGCTTTTTTTCACTAGTATAAGAACCATTATCCTTACATGATGATACCATACAATATATTCCAAAGTGAGAAAAAAAGCCCTTTCTCTCAACTGGCTGTGCTCGAATTACCCTTGCTGTCGTTGAATAATGCAAGGGAGATGTGTTGGTGACTGTTTTATTTCTTAATTTATCAGCAATTATGATTGCCAACATGTTGGATGGGTCAGAAAGTGTTTCTGTTCCACGTAAAGCACTTACTACATTGTACTGGTTAACACAACCAAAGACACTGCAACTACCAAGAGGTGCTGAGGGAGACAGTAAAACTGTTTGAATATTCATTTCCTGCGCTATTGATAAAAGTCGTGCTTCCAAAGCATGAAACCTTGCAGGATTTACCTTGCTAGGTACAGAAAATCGGTTTAACCGATATGTCTTTAGCATATTTGCTGGAGTAAATTTCTCAGTTTGTTTTTCAAAAATCTCCAAAAGTAGCGAATTCAAATCTGCTTGTGACAGTGATAGCAGCTTATCAATAATCTCATGGTCACCTATTTGGTTCAAAATTCTATCTATGATTACACTCATTATACACCACCTCAATATATAGTTAATTTTTTAGTTGATTTCATTATAAATTACAACTATAATTAAAGTAAAGGTCAGTTGACCCAAAGGGGAGAAATAAAATGAAGTTAGTTGATTTTATGCCCAATGATGTGAAAAAAAAATTACAACACAATACATTTTCTCCAGGTGAAATTATACTTTATGCAGAAACTGAAAATGATTATGTCCATTTCTTGATTGATGGTATGGCAGAAGCTTATATTCCAAATTCACAAGGGGGGTTTTCAACTGTTCATATTTATAAACCAGGTAGTTTTTTTGGTGAAGCAGAACAGTTCTATACAGGAAGAAAGCCAGTAGAAATTTCTGCTATGACTCCATGTATAGTAGATAAACTCCATAGAAACGATTTTTTTGATTGGATGAAAAAGGATTTTGAAGTAACCAAACTAATTATCAAAGAGATTGTTCATAAATTGATTTTGAATAGTGAGTATATCGATGAGATATCACAATTAACGGTTAAAGAACGTTTTTTACGCTGTATTGCTACTCATTATCAACTTAACAACATAAAATCTCTAACAAAAGAAGAAGTGGCAAAAGAAACTAAATCCCCTGTGCGAAGTATCAATCGTGCTATTGCAGCATGTACAAAAGAAGGTATACTATGTTATAAAAATAGACAAATTCATATTTTAGATAAAGAAAAGTTACAAACATATTTAAGGTAAGTAAAAACTTAACTAAATGACACATGTCACTTAGTTAGAAAAATTTTTATTAAATTATATAAAAACAAAAGGGGATACTACTATAGTTCCTCTTTTTGATTAGCTGAAATTATTGACTTTAATATAGAAAAAAAGAGGTTTAGACCAACCTCTTTTTAACTTGTCGTTTTTACAAACAGACTTTTTTTATTTTCCTACTTAATTGTATTACTTTTTTAAAGGAAAGTTAAATAATTTTTAATTATGAGTTAGGGTTAATTGCTGGCGCACCCAACTATGACTTTTTTACCCTAATTTTATATTAAAACTCTTTCCATTTCATCTTTTAATCTACATCTTTGTTCTATTTTTTCTGTTGTAATAACTGTAAATCTTCTGTTTTGAATATAATTTAATGTTTCAATTGAAATATTTAAATATATATTTAATAATTCTTTTTGGTCATCTGTCATTCTAACATTTCTCAAATGATGAAAAAATGGATTAATTTCAAAATTATTTTCTTGAAATTTTACTGTATTTTTATATAAATAATCTTTTTCATAATTAGCTACTTTATAATCACCTGTTAGTTTTTTTTCTAAAGTATCATAAAATTCATCTAATCTATTTTCAACTAATAATTTTTCTAGGATTTCAGACGGAATCCTTCTTAAATAGTTATTATCATTAAAGTTAAAAGGACGGAAATAATATAATTTTTTATATTTTAAAATTAAAGTTACAGTTGGTAAATCTTCATCAAAATTATCAAAATATATATTTACTTCCACATTATTAAATAAATAAGAATATTTTAAATTTAATTTTTTACTTGTTAATTTTAACTTTTTATACTCATTTTTTAAATGATCTATTATCTCTTGTCTCATTTGATAACTCCTATGATAACTCCTATTTTTTAATTTTTTATTAATTCTATTTTCACTAAAAAAATTTTAGTGTTTAAAATATTATATCATATAAATTCATTATTTAGATTTTAATTCAGTTATAAATATATGTTATACTTCTTTATTGTTCTTTAATTTTTATAAGAATCAAGTAAAAAAGAGATTTTTTTAGTATATTTTTTTATTTTCTTAAATACTTAATTTTTTATTTTTAAAACTATTTAAATAAAGCTTGAAAAAATTTTTAAAATCAAATAAGATATATACAGGTTTGTAAGGAACTTAAATCAAGGAGGAGAGATGGCAAAAATAGGTAGTTTTACTGTTGATATTAAAGATATTCATCTTGATTGGGGAATACCTAGAGATCCTGGTAGAAAAAGAGAAGAAGGAGAAGGATATATTCAAATTCCCATGAATGTTGCTATTAAGTTAGAAATATATAATTCAGGGCACATAGGAGAGGATCAATTTGGAATAAACCTTTTTCACGCTAAATTTTTGGATGGATTTTGTGAGAATAGGGATATAGTTTTAAAAGCAAGTGGAAATTCAGGAAAAAAAAGTAAAAATTATGAATATGCTAAAAATCTTCATGGATATAAAAATTTGAAGCTAATTAAAGAATGGTTTGATTTTATTGGAGCTACAAAAGATGATAAAGTTCAAATTTCTATTACTAGCTTTGATACCATGGAATTGGAAATAATTTAAAAAAACCTTTAAAATAAATATTTATATAGTTCCTTATGAACTCATATTTTTAAATATTATTAAAAAGGTTTTTTATTTGAAAGTTTATTATTTTTCTACAAAAGGATATTCTATCCCTGCAAAACACTTTAAAATGGCTTCAAATATTATTTGAGCACCATGAGGTGGAACTGCCATCCCAATTTGCTTCCTTACAGATTCTTTTTCACCAATAAAAACAAAGTTATCAGGAAAAGTTTGTATTCTAGCCCTTTCTCTGTTTGTAAGAGCTCTATTTTCCTTCCAATGATAAACATGAGTTCCTCCACCTCCACTTGCTGTTATTGTATAAGAAGGTTTATTTGGGTCTAATCTCTTATATATTTGACTTAATTTTGTATTTGTTTTTATTCTTAAATGTTCTGGAATTCCATCATACCAAGCATTTTCTCCTGCTGGGATATAAGAAAGTCTTTCCATTACTTCTTTAGTGTGTTTTGGCAATTCATTATTGCTTACATCTGCAGGAATATTTTTTAAAGCTTCACTAGCTGTCATAAATTTATTTGGAGTAGTGGGTCTAGGAATCTTAAATTTTATATTTAAATCTTTTCTTATCCCTACAATAATTATTCTTTTTCTAATTTGTGGCACACCATATTCTTCAAATTTATATTCATGAGGAGTTAGTTCATATCCAAAATCTCCAGCATTTGATAGCTCATTTAATATTTTTTTCAAATCTTCTCCATTTTTAGAACTTTTCAATCCAGGAACATTTTCAGCCAAAAACCATTTAGGGTTATGATAATTTAAAACTTTTACTCCATATTTATATAATTTCCCGAAGTTTCCATCAGTTCCTTTTTTCTTTCCAACTTCACTAAAATCATTGCAAGGAAATCCAAAAACAAAGCAATCAATAGGAGGAAGTTTTTCAATTTCTAGCTCTTCTACATTTTTATGTATAACACTATCTTTATTCTCAGGACATATGTTAAATCTAAAAGTATTGCATGAATCTTTATCAAAATCATTTGACCATACATGTTTTATCCCAAAATCTTTTCCCAGCGTATTTTTTACTTTAGAGTTAATAGCTGCATATGATAGCCCTCCTGGACCCGAAAACAGTTCTCCTTTTCTAAACATCATCTTGGCATCCCTACCTTTTTATTTTTATTATAGCATACTTTTCATTACTTTGCAGCGTTTTTTTACAAAAATTCTATTTCAGAACATTTAAAAAAATAGAATTTTCATTTTTTATACTTTCTTTTACTCTATTAAAATAGTTTTGTCAATATTTATTTAATTTTAAAATAAAAAAAGCTGAGTAACATTTAAAAAAAATGTTTTACTCAGCTCTCTTTTTTGTATAATATAGTTACCACCCTAATTATACAAAGGAGACATA
>NZ_JAWDXO010000056.1 GCF_032477075.1 Fusobacterium sp.
AAGAGATAGAATAGAAAAATTTTTTAATAAAGAAAAAGTACAGATAAAAGATTTAGAAAAAAAAACTGAAGAAAAAGTTATAAAAAAAAATCCATGGGCTAAAACTAAAGAGAATGAAAAAGATAAAGGGAATGAAAGATAAAAGCAAATTAGGAGGTTAAAATGTTTATAATTTTAAATATAGTAACAGTGATATATGCGATAATTATTGGGGTAGTTTTATTAAAAAATAAAAAGTATAGTAAGTTAAAAAGATTCCATACAATTCTTATTTTAATTTTGTTAGCACTTGTTGGAGGATCAGTTGCAGGGAAAGGAGCTGTAAACTCTATAAAAGAAACTGGAGCAATAGGAACATTAAATTAAAGGATTAGTGAAAATATGAAAAAAATAGATCAAGAATCAGAAAGAGATAAAGAAAATTCTAAAATAAGAGTATTAATAAATTATTTATATAAAAAACTTAAAGAAAAAAATGAAGCCAAAATAGAGTATTATAGCTTCAGTAAAGAAAAAATTATAAATTTATGTGATGAAAAAGACTGGCAACAGATAATTGAATCAGCTTATTTAAATAAAGAAATAGATATGAATGAATTATTAAAAATAAAAAAAGAAGATTATAAAAAATTACTAAAGGTATTATTGGAAATAGAAAGTACTTTTATAATTTTAGCAAATGAAGAATTTATAAAATTGAATAAAATTATAGAAGAAAGTTTATTAAAATTTTCTTTTGAAATGAACATTTTAAAAAAATATGAATATATAAGATACTACTATAAAGAATTTCTAAAAGAAAAATATTTCAATAATAAATCAAAAACAGCAAATGAAAAATTAGAAAAAGAATTAAAAGAAATAGAAAGTTTATCAATATATTACAGGGCTATGAAGTAAAAAAAGAAATTGCTAATAATTAGACAATTTGAAGAAGATTTATTTGATTAATATAAAAGGAGAGAAAGCATGAATAAAGACTGCATGGAAAGTGGAAAAGAAAAAAATATTCAAAAAGAAAAAACAGAAGAGAAAAGTATAAGTAAAGAAAATGAAAAGGATAAGGGTAATGAAAGATAGAATTAAATAAAGAAGGAGAAATTATGGAAGATAAATATAATTTAACAAGAGAACAGAATATATTTCTTGCCCAAAAAATACTTGCAGAAACAGTATATAATGCAATTAAATTAGAAGGATTAAATACTACATATGTTCAAACAGAAAAAATTCTTAATGGTATTAATGATGAAAAAGTAGCTTTAGATGATGTCAGAACAATTTTAAATCTTAAATCAGCTTGGAAGTATATACTTAATAATTTAGATAAAGAAATAGATATAAATTTTGTTTGTAATGTAAATAAAAGAGTATCAGCAGATGAAAGTCTAGACTGGGGAGTAATAAGATATGGAAATGTAGGAGTAAGGCTAATAGATGGAAGCAGTTATGATCCTGAAGTTCCAGATATAGAAAAAGTAACAAAAGAATTAGAAAAAATTAATAAAATAGAAAATACTACAGAGAAAGCTTTAACTTATTATTTGTGGGGAGCAAGATCACAGTTGTTTTGGGACGGAAATAAAAGAACAAGTAATATAGTAGCAAATGCAATATTAATAAAAAGTGGAAAAGGAATATTATCTGTAGATGAAAAAGATTTAGAAGAATTTAATCTTAAATTATCTAAATTTTATAAGACTAACAATATGAAAGAAATGAAAGATTTTTTATATAATAAAAGTATAAAAGGAATGACAATAAACAAAGAATTAGAAAAAAAAAATAAAAATCCTTGGGCTAAAAGTAAAGAAAATGAAAAAAATAAGGGGAATGAAAGATAACACTAAATAAATAAGGAGAAATAACAATGCAAATAGGAGGAAAAGTGACTGTAGAATATATTGATAATTTGGCAGTTATACAAAAAAAAGGTATGTTATACAATCTTATTATTTTAACAATCTTTTTATTGCTATTTAGTAGCTGTACAAATATATCATTAAAACCTTTTAACAGGACATATGGCTATAGTGATTCTATTTATGCTATAATTGAAAATGATAAAATAAATAGGATGGGAATTTCAGAAGATGATATAACTAAAATGGATACATTTGTAAGTGAGAAATATGGAATTACTTTCAATAGAAAGTATAATACTATTGAAGCTCTAAAGGTATATAATGAAGATTATAATAAAGATAGAGATTTTTTTAAAAACAATTATATTAAGTTTTATAATGACATAAAAGTAACAATAGAAGGAAAAGAATTTATTATTCCAAAAGAAAAAATAGAGTTAAAAGAACTTTTAGCTGAGTCTCAAAAAGGGCAACATTCTTATATATACCCAGCTCCTATAGATATTATTAATTCTCCTTATAATGAAGTTATAGTAGATTTAGGAATAATTGAGATTTTAGATGAAACTGGTAAAGTTCAAAGAGTTAAAAGAAAAATCCCACCTTTGTTAATAAAGAAAACATATATTACTCTTCGAGTTCCAAATAGTTTATCAGGTGGAGGAGACCAGACTTTATACAGGGGTTGGGCAGAGAACTTTCCTAATAATTTAGAGGAATTAATAGAAATTACTATTCAAAAATCAGATAAGTATATAAATTTTTCAGTATTAACAACTTATGGGGAAATGGCTATTTTATTACCTCCTAATATAAATAAAGATGATTTAAAAGAACTAAAGAATATAGCCAAAAGAAAACTTAATACTACAAAAGAGGTAAAGAATTTAGCTGTATGGCTTAAAAAACTATGTGAAATATCAGAAGGAGAAAAAATACTGAAAGAAAATATTGAAGAAATTGTAATTTCAAAAACTTTAGCGAAGAAAATAGAATTAGATATTATAGAAGATATAGTAGAAAAAGATAAAATAAAAATAATAACAGAAGGAATTAAGCTATTTGGAGGAGAAGACAAAAATACTGTTTCAGAATACATATTTGAAAAGCATAGAGCGTTTATTAAAGAAAGATATTAAAATAAGATTAAATAATAGATAAAGATGAAGAAAAGCTTCAATTTACATGGAATATATAATAAAAAATATAAAAATAATTTAGACAGCCTCTAGGTTGTCTTTTTTTAATCATTTTTATAAAATTCATAAACTTCCTTCATTAGTTTTAAGAAATCAATCTCTAATGATAAGCAAAATTTTATAAGCAATTTAATATTAATTTCGATAAGTCCATTTTCATAACAGCTTAGCATTTTCTGTGATATACCAATCTTTTTTGAAAATGCTAGTTGAGTGTATTTTAATTTTCTTTTTTTTTAATTCTGTCCAATATTATATTATATGATTTATCATAAATCATATTCCACCTCGCCATACAGTCACCTCATATGAAATTTTTAAATTCAATAAAATTATACACTGATTATTTTTCAATAGCAAATATACTTTTTTGGTATAATTTATTTAATAAGCTATAATATATTATCTTCGAAGATTTTTATAAAAATAAAATTTAAAGGGAGTGTGATTTTATGTCTACAATAAAGAATGCAATTGAGAGTTTTATAGGAACTGATGAGGAAAAAAAACGTCAACGTGAATTATTGACATTACTCGCTGATGCTTCTGAAAATAAAGCTGAGGTTATGGAGAATGAGATTCAAACTTATATTAGAACCGCTGGAACAGTGGAAAATAAAACTATTCCTGTAGATGATATTTTATCTTTTTATAAGGAAATCCGTGTTATTACTGAAGATAGTATGGGAGATATTGTTGAAAAAATTAAAGAATCTATAAAAGATATTTTAAATGGAAATATACTAGATGGTGTAACTAATATTATTGGTGTGGCTCTTAATAAAATTCTTGGGTCAAGTAGTGGATCAGAACAGAATCACAGACAGTATTTTGTTTGTGTTGAAGGATTATCAATGGTCAGATATGATATTTCTTACTGGGCTAGAAGTATAACAGTTGAGACACTTAAAAAATCTGCTGAAAAGTCTTTGGTTTGTATAATGACAAAATCAACTATTGATGCAAAAAAATTAAAATTTAATACATTTTTGAATATATACCAAAGTCTTTTAGATCATAATAAAGAGATTAAGCCTGAGGAATTAGCAAAATATATAGAACAAGCTAAAGAAATTTACAAAGAATTAGTTGATAATGATGAAATTTATAACTCATCTATTAGAGAATTAGCTATCAATAAAATTGATAATATTTCAACATATTTAACTACTTATCATAAAGAGTCAAATCCAGCAACTAGTTGGCCTGAAATAAAATAATCTAGTGTGCATGTGTTACATAAAAACAGAAAGTATATATTAATCAATTTTTTAAGCAATAAGATGAATAAGAAGAAAATTTATTTTACTCTTAAATGGGGAATTGAAATTTTTCAAAAAAGGGGACGTGATTTTTTATGGATAAAAAAATAACTAAACTATCTTATACACCACAAGGTGAAAAACTGAAATTGACTGAAAAACAAGAAGAAGAATTATTAATAGTTTACTCTGAAAATGAGAAAGGCTTTTTAGAATTTAAAGAATTCTACAACCCAGAAATTACTTATTCTAAAAATGACTTTATAATACCTATTCGTTCTGTGTATGGTGGTATAGCAGGAATAGAAGAAAATATTACTTTTGCAAATATAATAGGAAGCACAGATGATCCTAAACCTTTTGGATATACAGTATGGCTAGACTTAATGCAAGATGCCTTGATAGAATTCTTAGGTGATAAAACTTATGTAGAATTCTATCTTGGAAATTGTGTTACAGATAAAAAATTTTACTATAAAGATAGTGATACTGAAATTATAGATGATTCAAAACATTGTAAAGGAGTAATTGTTGGAGGACATATTATTTCTGGAGATACTCCTAGTGAAATAGCACAAGGCAGTACTGTTTATTTACTTCCAATTTGTAATAAGCACAATGGATGGTATGATAGAAAAGGAATAGTAAAAAAATATATGAAAGCAACTGCTTCTCAAGATAATCCAATTTATGCAATAATTTTAAATAATTATTTTCAAAAAGAGTAAAAATAAAATAATGTTTACTTTTATGAAAATCTTTAAATTAGTAAATTTATAAAAAAGGGCTGGAACAGAACCCAGCCTTTTTTATAATAAAGTGGTTGAATCAAAAACATATAATCATATCTTATTTTAATTTTGTTAGCACTTGTTGGAGGATCAGTTGCAGGGAAAGGAGCTGTAAACTCTATAAAAGAAACTGGAGCAATAGGAACATTAAATTAAGATAAAGAATAATTTATTTAAACAAGGAGAATTAAAAATGGATAAAGAACAAGAGTTTATAAAAATGGATCTAAATGAGTTTTTAAGTTTAAAAAAAAATAATTCTAAAACAGTATATCAACTATTATTAAAAAATAGAGAAAAAGGAAAATATGAAATTAGCTGCTTCCACTTATTTGAGCTTTTAAATATAATACCCAATAAAGATAATCCTACTTTTATAGTAGGGGAAAACTTTAGAAAATTAAATAAAGTTATAACTGAAATAGAAAAAGATGAAGATTTAAAAAAGATCTATAAAAATTTAAAGATTAATAAAACAATAGATAAAGATGAAGAAAAGCTTCAATTTACATGGAATATATAATAAAAAATATAAAAATAATTTAGGCAACCTTTAGGTTGTCTTTTTTTTATTTCAAAAGCAATCCAGCCTTGACCTCCTGTAAATTATATATATTTTTCTACTGCATATATCCCCTTCACAAGCCTTCATTATTTTCTTTTAAATTACGGCGAAGGGGAATAAAACATAGTAGAAAAAATAAAAAATAAATAATCAGGAGGGGGATCAGGCATAGGAAAGATTAATTTATAAATAAAAAAATAAAAGAAAAAGAAGTTAAAAGAGCTGGAGAACGGCTCTAAAGAAAAAACATGGTAGTTTTTAAAAGGAGTGATAAAAATGAAATGGAACAAAACAAAAGAAAAAAATCCAATAAAGCAAGAGGCTATAGCCTTTTTTATGAGAGAAGATGATTATCAAGAATATAAGAATGGAATATTCACAGTAAGAAAAGTAGATGAAGACTATTATATAATTCTTCACAATAAAGATGAAAATATTGATACTTTAAACCTTGAAGATGAAAAACAGGAAATAAATAGAAGGATAGAATTGGAATACCAAAATAATAAATTTATACTGGAAAGTTTAATAGCACAAATGGGAGGGGAGTTTTTTGTAAGATATGGACTAGGGGTTAAAGAAATAGAAATGTTAGGAAGCTTTAAACAGATGGGGGGAGCTAGATTAAAATTAAATAATAATAAAATTGTTAGAATATCACTTAATTATAGTGATTTATATGATATTCAATTCTTTGATGGAGAAAAAATAGAAAAAGAATATGAAGATGTTTACTTTGATGAACTATTAGATGTTTTGATGGATTAATTCTTAAAAAATGAGAGTGATATTAAACCTATCACTCTCACAAAATAAAAATTTAGGAGGCAAAAATGTTATATTTTACATTAGAAGATAAAAAGGCAATAATAAAAGAAAAATTAATAAGTGAGCTAGAAAAAGTTAAATTACCTAGAGAAGATATAAAATTAATCCTTGAAGGGATAAATGTTCCAATAAAAGATATAAGTAAGAATTTAGATGAATTAGAAAAAGATTTTATAATGATTTCTAACAGATATCCAAATGAATTATTTACAATATATCATCATAATGATGAAAATGAATATTATGTAATATATATTCAGGAAGGAAAAAAGTATGAAGCAGCAGGACATATTAAATATCCAAAGTTTGATCCAGCTTTATTGATAAAAGCAGCAAAAAATTATAACACAGAAGTAGAACATTATAATTGTAAGTGGTTTAGTACTTGTAAAGAGATAGAGCATATAGACGCTGAAAATTGTGATGGATACACAGAAATAAACTAGGTAAAAGGAGCAAATAATGAACAGATTAAAATATACTCTACAATCCCTGTAGACAGGGTTTTAAATCCCTTTGAGTGTAAACAGCACAATAGATTGACAATCCATAGCAGAAAATGAAGGGTTGAGGGTGGTACAACTGAAGAGTAAAAGTATAAAATAGTAGCTTTTGAATAAGTCAAAATTCAAAATTGGGTAGCCCAGGTACTTTCCAGCATATTTATGTTAAAAAATTATGCTGGTGTAGAAGATGATAAAAAAACATATAGTATCTTTTTCAGGAGGAAAAGATAGTACAGCAATGTTATTAAGAATGGTAGAAGAAAAAATGAATATAGATGAAATTATTTTTTGTGATACTACAGTTGAGTTTCCAGAAATATATAATCATATAGAAGAAGTTGAAAAGTATATAAAAATACCTATTACAAAGCTAAAAACTCAAGAAAATTTTGAATATTATTTATTAAATTATGAGAAGAAAAAAGGGAAAGCTGAAGGACAGCTAGGGTATAGCTTTCCAGATCATAAGAATAGATGGTGTACCAGTAAATTTAAAAAGGAAGTAATAAAAAAATACTTAAAAGAAAAATATCCTGATGAAAAAATAATAGAGTACCATGGAATTGCTTATGATGAAATAGAGAGATCAAAAAAAAATAATGAAAAAAACATTCAATACCCTTTAATAAGATGGAATATGACTGAAAAAGAATGCCTTCAGTATTGTTATGAAAAAGGGTTTACCTGGAAAGGATTATATGAAAAATTTGATCGTGTTTCATGTTGGTGCTGTCCATTAAAAAATTTAAAAGAATTAAAAATCCTTTATAAAACATACCCAGAACTTTGGAATAGACTAAAAATATGGGAAAGTAAAACATATAGGAAATTCAGATCAGATTATACTGTAGAGGAACTTGAAAAAAAATTTAAAAGAGAAGATCAGCAAATAAGATTACCAGGACTATGATCCTGGTTTTTTATATATCCCCCCACCCCTCTTCCCTAAAATCAAAATTTTTGATTTTACCTAAAAAGACTGAAGCCGACTTTGTCGTCTTGGGTATTTCTTCTCTGTTCCTTACTTTAAACTAAGATGTCGTAAAGTCAAAATCAAGCAAAATAAAAATTTTTACTCATATTTCTTAAAATTTTTTATTTTGGTTTCTCCGAAAATTTTGACTTAACTTTTTCCATCTTAGTTTTTCATTCAGGCACAGAGAAGGAGGTGTAAAAAATAAAATAAATTTCCAAGGGGCTAAGAAAACTAGACCATAATTTTTAATTAGAAAAAATAGGAGGGACTATGAAGTGTTAAGCTTATTAAAAAATTATGAAAAAGGAGTGATATATGAAATATTTGGTAACTGAAGAAGAATTGAAAAAATTAGATAAAGGCTTTACTGAAGAGAAATATGAAAAATGTATTATAGGGATAATAAAAAGAGATTTAGATGTATTTTTAGAAAAGTACAAAGTAAAGCTCACTAAAAAAGAAAAAGAAATGTTTTATAAAATAGCTATAGAGTATGGAAATGATTACACAGAGGAAGGCAGAATTGCAGAAGTAATGGCAAGTGTAGTATCTAGATTTTTATATAAAAGCACACATACAAGTAAAGGAATAAAAATTTTAAAAAAATATTATTGGGGTTAAAGGAGTGATGTATGAAATATTTGATAACTGAAGAAAAATTAAAAAAATTAGATAAAGACTTCACAGAAGAGAAATATGAAAAATGTTTTATGGGGGTACTTGAAGGAGATATAGAAATGTTTTTAGAGAATTATGATGTAAAGCTTACTGAAAAAGAAAAATCAAGGTTTTATAAAATAGTAGATGAATATGGAAATGATTTTTATGATGAAAATAGAGTAGATGAAGTAATGCCAGATATAATAAAGAAATTTTTACTTCAGAGTAAACATAATAGTAATGGGACAAAAATTCTAAAAAAATATTTTTGGAGATAAATTAAGGAGGAAAACAATGTTAAAAGAAAATCAGGATTATATAATTCAGCCACGAACAGTAACTATAGGAGATATAGTTTTTAAACAAGATGAAGTAATAAAAGTATTAGAGTTATCCCCTTCTACAGTAAAGTTATTAAGATATAGTACTGGAGAAATAATAACAGTAGATAAAAGAGCAATAGAGATAGTAGTTTAAAAATGATTAAAGCACTCTACCTGTTCTAGGGTAGAGTGCAAGAATCAAATAAGTTAGGGAGATAGTATGAATGGAATAGTATTTTATATAATAAAAACAAATAAAAAACCAAAATCACTAATTCAAGTATTAGGACAGAGTAAAAGTTGTTATTATGGAATATCAGAAAACTATATATACATAAGTAGAAAGGAAAT
Organism: Fusobacterium sp.; assembly: GCF_032477075.1. Lineage (NCBI taxonomy): Bacteria > Fusobacteriati > Fusobacteriota > Fusobacteriia > Fusobacteriales > Fusobacteriaceae > Fusobacterium > Fusobacterium sp. Next base: position 9,327 of record NZ_JAWDXO010000056.1, read on the forward strand.
AACATTAGGCATAGATGGAGGACTTTCATTTTCATGGACTATTAAGAATAGATTAGAATTAAAAGATTATCCTGAAGAAAGAATACTAAAAAATGGAATGATAGGAAAAGTAGTAGACCTTATTCAAATACTGAAGACTAATCAAAAGGAGAGAAAAAATGACAGATGATGAATTAATAAAGAAAGTAGAAACATTTGGAGAAGCACTAGAAATAATGTTAAAAAACATTGAAAATAAGGAATATGAAGTGAAATTTGAAAATGAAAAGGATAATGAATTAGTAAAAGAAATTAAAAATAATATTAAAAAGTTTTATTTAAGAGAATATGGAGAATATGAAGAAAAAGATTTGAAAAAATATAAAATATCACTAGCATATACAACTACTGAAGATGAAAAATATGAAATAGAAGTAAGTTTAAACTTAGATAAACAGCAAATAATAAATGAAATATATAATGAAATAGGAAGAAATGTTTATAGTATAGAGCAATATACACTTGAGGATTTAGCAGATATAACTAAATATATGAGTTTTGATGAACTGGTAAACTTTATAGACTATGATGAAATAGAAGATTTTTTTAAAGAAAAAATATGTTCCAATCAACATATTATTGCATATAATGATGAAGAACTGTATATAATTGAAGATATACAAGTATATGTAGCTTTAACACAAACACATGAAAAAATTATTTATTCAGATGAATATAATTTAAAACAGGTTTTAGAGAAGGCAAAATACATTCTTAAAAATGGATATGATACAGAAGAATTAAAAAAAGTGTTAAAAAATGGGAAATATTGGGGAGATGGACTTGATTATTAAAAAAGGGAAGACAGCCGTAAAAGGCTGTTTTTTTCATATATCCCCCACCCCACGCCCTAAAATAAAAACCATAGATCCAAGTTTTTATTTTACCAAAAAAGACTGAAGCCGACTTTGTCGTCTTGGTTTTCTCTGTACATTACTTTAAACCAAGATGTCGTAAAGTCAAAACCAAGCTAATAAAAATTTTTTACTCATACTTCTTAAAAATTTTTTATTTTAGTTTCTCCGAAAGTTTTGACTTAACTTTTTCCATCTTGGTTTGTCATTCATGTACAGAGAGATAGAAACTCTGAATAAAAAAATAAAGGAGTGGTATAAATGGGAACAAGAGGTTTATTTGGTTTGAGAAAAAATAATAAGGATAAGACTACATACAATCATTTTGACAGCTATCCAAGTTATCTTGGCGAGGAAATGGTTGAGTATGTAAAGAATCATTCAAAAGAGGAAATGACAGCTTTATATGACAAACTCATAATGGTAGATGAAGAATTTAATACTTCACAATTTACAGAAGAACAGAAAGAGAGATACAAGGAGTTTATGAAGAAAAATGATTTTTTCAGTCATACTTTAGATGGAGCAAAAACAGCAGAAAATATATCAATGTATTGCTTTTTACATGAATTTCAAGGAAGATTGTATAAATATGATGAATATCCTGAAATAGATTTAATGATAGATAATCACAATTTTATAAAAAATTCATTATTTTGCGAATGGGCTTATATAATAAATTTAGACACAAATAAACTTGAGGTATGGGAAGGATTTCAGGAAAAGCCACAAGAAAATAATAGATATGGAATAGAAAAAGATAATGGATTTTATCCTTGTGCATTAGTAAAAGAAATAGATATTGAAAAAATAAAATTAGAAGATTTCAGTTTAGAAAAAGCTTTAGAAGGAAAACATTATTAATAAATTATAATAAAAAGTGTAAGCAGAAAATAAATCTTTCTGCTTACACATAAAGGAGAAATAAATGATTATAAAAACATATGAAATAGGAGAAGCACTCTATGAAGTAACCTATATAATGGAAGAAAATATTTCAAATAAAATAATAGAAGACATAAAATTATTAAAAAAAGAATATAAAACTGTTGATAAAAAGATATGGATAGAAAAACTAGCAGAGATACTTTCAGAAGAAGGGATAAAAGTAGATTCATGTGAGATTATAAATAATAGAGGCTTTGTGATAGATGATATTAAAGAAATAATTATAAATAAAGGAGAATAAAAAATGTTAAACATAAAAGAAATTACAGCAGAAGATTTAAAAAGAATTTATGGAGAAGAATATAAGACTGTAGATGAAATAGCAGAGGACTTTGCACTTTATGAAAGAGACACCTTAGAAGAGGCTGTATTTGAACTTTTTGATGATGAAAATTTAAGATTTATTTTAGAACTAATAGCAAAAGGTGAAATAAATGAATATATTGAAGAGCATATAGCAAAATATCAAGGTGGATATTTGATAAATTTCAATGAATACTTTTAGACTGTAGAACAGGAAATTTCCTGTTCTTTTTTTATATTATCCCCACCCCATGCCCTAACATTCAAGCTTATTTAGGGTAGCTTGAACATTACCATGAATTGAGAAAAATAATTAAATATGGTAGAATTTATAGGAGTAAAATTACAAGGGGGATTAGATGGAAAAGGAAGAATATATTTTATTATTAAGTAAAGCATTTGGTATTATTGAAAAGTATGATATGGTAAAAAGTTTAGAAGAAAATTTTAATATTTTTGAAATATTAAATTTAGAAGAGCGAGAAGTTGAACTACACTCAAAGTTGTTATTTTTTTTATTAAATAATAAAGAGAAAAATAATATTTATGAAAAATTTTTTAAATATTTTTTAGAAATTGTTCTGAAAGAAAAATATGAAGCTGATAAGAAATATAGGATTTACAGAGAATATGCTATTTCAGGGGGTAGAATAGATTTTTATATAGAAAGTGAAGATATTATATATGCTATTGAAATGAAAATTAATTCTATTGATGGAGAAGAACAACTAAAAAAATATAATGATTTTTTATGTAAAAAAGAAAAGAAAACAAAATTATATTATTTAACTTTACTAGGAGAAGAACCAACTAAGGCAGAAAATCAAGAGATTGGAATAATATCACTTTCTTTTAAAGAAAATGTAGCAGATTGGTTAAAAAAATGTATTGAAAAAACTTATAACTCTCCATTAACTAGAGAAACTTTGAAACAATATCTTTACAGTGTAAATAAACTAACTAATAATATTCAAGAGGAAGGGAAAGAAATGGAATTAAAAGCTTTATTAAGAGAAAATAAAAATTTTAGAGTAGCTTCAGAACTAATAGAGGCAGTAAATAGTCTTAAAGAAGAAGTAGAAATGGAGTTTTGGGAAGAACTGAAAGAAAAAATATCATATGATGGAAAAAAAATAATAAATATATTTAATAAAGGGATAGAGTTGCTCTTTTATAAAGATATAGATTCAAAAAATAATCTTTTATGTTTTGGATTAGGAAGGTGGAGAGAATCAGGGATCTATTTTCTTATAGGAACTGTTGATAAAGAAACTGATGAATGGACAACTAAAGATATATTGGAAAAAAATGAAGACATAAGAAATAAATTTGAAAGTTTTGAAAAAGAAGAAAATGAAAGAAATAACTATAAAAGGGGAAATGCTAATTGGAGAGAAACAAATATTCCTAACACAAACTTTAATACAGATGATATATATATTTTAATAGAAAAAGATAAAGAAGTGAAAAAGGAAAAATTGATAGAAGAAATAATTGATTATTTTAATATAAAGCATGAATTAATTAATCAAGTTTTTCTAAGCAAGTAATAAAAATAACTGTAGAATAGGGAATTTCCCTATTCTTTTTTATATTATCCCCACCCCACGCCCTAACATTCAAGCTTTTTTAGGGTGCTTGAATATTACCAAAAAGAAAAAAGTTAAAGCAGCTATTAAGCTGCCTTTTTTTATTTTTTGAATCTCTATCTAATTAAGACTTCCTAAACTTCCATATTACCAAGTTCCATTTACTATAGTTTTCCCTTCAACAGCCTTAAATTTTAGCTTATTTTCTAAAAAAGTAAAAATCAAGCTTAAAGAAAAATTTTTAAAGCTGGAGAGCAGCAGCACTCCTAAAATTTTTTCTTTCAGTTCTTGCAGAAATTTGGACTTTTTCTTAACTAAAATAAGCTTTCTTCAAATTACGGCGAAGGGAAAAAACACATAGTAAAAAAAAGAACATTGGCAAAAGAATAGGGAAGTTGGAAAGAAAAAATCTCTTAATAGCTTTAAAAAATAGAAAATAAAAAGAACGGCTCTAAAAAAAAACAGATAGTTTAAAAAAGGAGGTAATATGCTAAATAAAATAGATATTTTCAGGTTATTAAAAGAAGAATACATAGATAAAATTCATAGGATCAAAGAAAAAGATATCCTTGATTTTATGAATAGAAACTATATGGAGTTCAAAAAAATAATGAAACTAGAAATATTTTACCTTTGTGTAAGGGGAGAGAATCAATTTTTTATAGCTGATTCAAAAAATTCTTTAAAGGATATTATAAAAGAAGATAGAGAAAATTCAGGAGGAATTACTGATATAAAAGTTTTAAAAAAATATAAATAGGAGAGTAATATTATGACAGAAAAAGAACTTTTAGAGAAAAGAAAAAAATTAGAAATAGCAATAGTATGTGACCCAATAACATTAATGCTAGATGATACAGGAGAGTTTTTAGTAGAAAGTTCTCTTTATGAAATAGAAGATATGAAAGAATGTCTAAAAAACCTTAAAAAGTTTGGATATGACTGTATCTATGATGAAAAAAGTAAAAAGATTATAAAAAAGAAAAAAAAGAGGGGGTAAATATGTTAGTAGGAAAAATTGAAATCAAAGATGAACTTATAATTGGAGATCCGTGTTATGACTTAGATTCTTTAGAGCTTGGAAGAATAAAAGATATTGTACCAGGTGTATATAATTGCAGCATTGAGTATTCAAAAGAGAAAAGAGTATCAATGATAGAAATTAAATATGAAGATATATTAGAAAAAAATTCAGATTTATATACTGTAGAAAATGAGTTTTGGATAACAGTAGATTCAGGACAAGTTGGTTTTTTTGATTTTACATTTTATAAAAATTATTCAAATAATCTGAATAATAAAGAAGGAGAAATAATTTATAATGAAATTTGTAGCAAAACACTAAGTAAAGAAGAGTATGGAATAAACAGTAAATACTTTGTTTCTTCAAGTGGATATGGAGATGGGGAATATGATGTATGTGTTACTAGGAATAGTGATAGAAAGGTAATAGGTATTCTTATAAAGTTTATTGAAAAAGCTGGAGATGATGAATAATGGAAATAAAAATTAAATTAAGAACAAAACTAATAGAAATGTTTAATGAATGGAGCAAAAAAGAATGGAAGATGGAAGCTAATAAAGAATATATAGAGCTTTATGATGAAAATGGAAGTCATATAATGACAATAAAAAATGTATTAAAATTTAAAGTATTAAATATTACATATATTTTTCAATGTGAAAGAAAGAAAATAGAAGAAATAATGAGCAAAATAGAATTTGTAGAGAAAACAAATGATTGGGATTAATGAGAGGGAACCTTATGAATAAAAAAGTTGAGAATTATTATAATAGTTTAACAGATATAGATAGGTTTATTTTATCTATAGATACAGCAGTAGAATTTTTTAAAGAAATAGGGGTAGATCCAAAAGAGGCTACCCCTTTTCATAGGGATATTTTTGAATCATGCCAGGAGATTTATTTAAAGGAATATATAAAGAAATATAAGATATAAAAGGAGAAGTTATGAAAGTAGCCTTGATAGATTTAGACAACTATAATAAGACAGCTAAATTTCCAAACCTGGCTATAATGAAAATTTCAACATATCATAAAGAAAAAGGAGATACTGTAGAATGGTATCAAATTTTGAATTCAGGATATGATTTAGTTTATGTAAGTAAGGTATTTTCATGGACTAAGGAATTTCCTTATGCTATAAACTCTAAAAAAATCATTTATGGAGGAATAGGGTATGATTTAGAAAATAAACTTTTAGAGGAACAAGAACATAGTTTTCCTGATTATTCCTTATATCAAGTTACTAAAAATAAAGCATATGGATTTCTTTCAAGAGGTTGTCCTCGTGAATGTAAGTTCTGTAATGTGTCACAACATCAAGGAAAAAAAAGTAAAAAAATTTCAAATCTTCCTGAATTTTGGAATGGACAAGAAGAAATTATTTTACTGGATCCAAATATATTAGCTTGTCCAGACTATAAAGAATTGCTACAGCAATTAGCAAAGAGTAAAGCTTATGTTGATTTTTCACAGGGACTAGATATTAGGCTGATGACAGAGGAAAAAATAAAATTATTAAATAACATAAAAATAAAGATGATACATTTTGCATGGGATAGTTTTGAAATGAAGACCTATGAAATGCTAAAACAATATAGAAATAGTTTTAATCTAAAGGATAGACAATTAATAGTATATGTACTTGTAAATTTTAATACAACTTTGGAAGAAGATCTAAAAAGAATATATATGCTAAGAGCAATAGGATATACACCTTATGTTATGAGATACAAAGATTCTACAGCAAAAAGTAAATTACTAGAAATAGGCAGCATATATAATAAATTGGCAAGATGGGTAAACAGACGACAATTTTTTAATAAATTTAAAAAATTTGAAGATTATTTAGCAAAATCATATTAGGAATAAAAAATTTTAGAAAAAAGTTTAAAATATTATACTTGAATTATTAGGTATAATATTTTCTAAAAATTATGATAAAAAATCATATTAATAAATAGGTAAAGAGAGAGATTAATTCTCTCTCTTTCTAATTTAATAAGGGAGGAAAATATTTATGAAACTTTTAATGTTATTACCAATAATAACAATATTGATATATTTTTATTATAAAAGAAAGATAGCAAGTTATACAAAAGAAGATTTAGAAGAAATGATCCAAGATATATTTACTATGAAAAAACAGCTTATAACATTTGAGTTATTGGAATTAAAAAGAAAAGAGAAGAAAATATCTGTTTCCAAATTAATAAGAGATACAGGAATGAATTAATAAGAATATTAAGTGGAGGATATGATTTATCAACTAAGGAAAAGTATACAAGATATTTAGATTTAGTAGAGTTACTATTTTTAGAACTTGGAATAAATAAAATAGTATTGAATGAAATATGGGGAGAAAATTGATAATTTATAATCAAAATATTGTAATAAACTAAAAGAAATATAGTATAATATATAAGACTAATATATTTTTTAGAAAACAGGAAAAATAAAGGAGTAAGAAGATGAAGTTGATACAGGAAAGTATTTATGGAATAAGATTAGTAAAATACCTTGCAAATTTGAAAAGAGGAGAAATAGTAAGTGCAGGAGATATGTCAAAAGAAGTAGGAGTAACATTAAAATTTACATTGAAAATATTAAGAACATTGAAAATGAAAGGAATTGTAGAATCATATAGAGGCATTACAGGAGGATATGAATTAAAGAAAGAAGAAATAGATATTTATGAAATAATAAAAGATTTACAAGGAGATTTATATATAACAAATGATTTTAAAGAAAAAGAACCTGAAGATGAAATAGAA
>NZ_JAWDXO010000057.1 GCF_032477075.1 Fusobacterium sp.
GCATGTATGTCTCCTTTGTATAATTAGGGTGGTAACTATATTATACAAAAAAGAGAGCTGAGTAAAACATTTTTTTTAAATGTTACTCAGCTTTTTTTAATAAAAAATAAAAATCATTAGCAGCAAATACTTTAACAGAATATATTTCTATTTTAAAAGAAAATATCTGTATTAAATTTTTAAAATATGCAGCAGCAACATTTTAATTTAACAAATAAAAAAGTTTTAGAATTTCAATATAAAAACTCTAAAACTTTTTTTATTCTTATGATTTTGGTTCAAAAACAAATTCTTTTTGGAAATATACACTTATAACTTTTCCATTATATATAATTGGTGAGAATTTCCATTTTCCTAAAGCATCTATTACAGCTTGATCAAATCCTAATTTACTATGTGAGTTGATTATAGAAATATTTTTTACATTACCTGACTGATCTACAAGGAATTTAGCTTTTACTATTACCTTTTTTCTGTATCTGATATTTTCAGCCTGTTTAGGATATACAGGAGTAATTTCTCTAGTTATCTTGTATTTTATTCCATGATTAGAGACAGCATTATAAGTACCATCAGCATTAGCAGTAAGTAAATTATCAGCACTTGGCATTGAAGAACCACTAGAACCATCACTAGTGGTTTTATCAGTTACAGTTTCTGTAACTTCTGGAGTCTTCTTTACTTTTATTTCAGGTTCTTTTGCTGCCTCTTTTTTAGGTATTGTTTTCTTTGGAACAGGCTTAGGTGTTTCAGGTTTTACCTCTTTCTTAGGAATCTCCTTTGGTTTAGGAGGTTCTGCAACAGGTGGAGGTGGAGCCGCTGCTGGAACTGCTTTAGTCACTTGTGTAAAAGTAATAGGAACACTTTGTTTCAAAGAATTATTGTCAGTATCTAAATCTTTTGTAACAGTGGGAAGACTCAATTTTAAAAAGAGCATTCCGTGCAGTAGAAGTGCTATAATAAAGTATCTCTTCATATTAAACCTCTTATTCTTTACTCATAAAAATTTATTCCTAAATTTTCTATGCCATGTTGTTTTACTTTAGTTATTATATCAATGATATTCTGATATTTCAATTCTTTATCTCCAGTTATAGAAACACTTTCTATTCCGCTTAAATAGCTATCAATTTCATCGAAACTTACTTCTATATTTTTTTTATCTCCAAGAGTAATGAAGTATTTATTATCTTTATCAATAATAATTTCCAGATTTTTATCCTTATTTTCTTCAGTAGCTAAAGTAGATGTTGGAAGATCAATATCAATATTGCCATATTTATTAAAAGTTGTTGAAACTATAAAAAATATTAAAAGCAGGAAGACCACATCTATAAGTGGTGTAAGATCAGGAGTGAGAAGTGCTCTCTTTTTCTTGTATCTAGCCATTTCTATCCCCTCACAATATTAATAACATTAGTTGTTATTTTATCTATTTCCTCTTCAATTTCTTCAATTCTTTTATTCAATAAATTATATACAACTAAAGCTGGAATAGCAATAGAAAGTCCTGCTGCTGTAGTTATTAAAGCCTTTGATATACTGTCTGCTACAATAGTGGGATCTCCAGCACCAAATTTTGCCAGATCTTTAAAAGCATCTATCATTCCAGTAACAGTTCCTAAAAGTCCAAGCATAGGAGCTACATGAGCTATTATTCCTAAAATATGAAGTCTTTTTTCCAGCGGACTGATTTCATCCATCTCAATTTCTTTTATTATTTGATCAAATTGATGAAAATCTTTTAGGTTAGTATCACAAATATTACATCTGCAAAGAAATTTTTTAACTGTACACCCAACAGAATTTCTTTCTTTTTCACAAATTTCAATTATTCTACACATATCTCTATTGGAAACAGCCATTATTACTTCTTTTCTAAAGTTTCTATTCATTGTTTTTTCTTTCTTAAAGAAAAAGAATAATCTTTCAATTATAACAGTAGTAGAAATAAGAGATAGTATGAAAAGTATCCACATCAGTGGACCTCCTACTTTAAAATAGTACATCATTTCAGTATGTTCCTCCTAAAAATTAAATTAAAGTTTTGCCATAAGGTTTTTAAAATATGCATATGCATTTTGCAAATCAGTTTCATCAGGATGAAGACTTGCATCTGCCCATCTTTTTATTCTTTCTGGATTAGGTCCATGTGGATGTTCAGGTCCGAATTTAGTCTGCATCATCTCTATAAGTTTAGGATCAATAGCACCTTGACATAGGAAATGTCCTAAAACTTTATTTTCATTTTCAGTAAAAAGTTTTGTTATATTTTCTGCACAGTCCAAAGCATGTTGAGAATCAGGATAAGCTCCTAATGTAAAGAAGAATGCTGTATTTTTATTTTTGATAGTTTTTATAAAGTTAAGAGCTTTTGTATCTGCTGTTCCTTTATCTATCCAAGTTCCTACAATGATTAAATCATAATCCAGATTATTTACCTCTGAAATATCCATTATTTCAGAATTCTCTATAGCTTTAGCAATAGATTCAGCAACTTTTTTAGTATTACCAGTTTTTGTAGAATAAGTAACAAGTGTTTTCATTTAAAAAGACCTCCTAAAATTTTTATCTTCATATAAGTTATATCAAAAAATATTTTTAAAGTCAAATAATTTCAAAAACTATAATTTTGTATTAGATAATTTTTTACTTGACAATAAAACAAATTAATATTAATATAAAAACATTGAAAGAAAACTAGGTTTTAAGAAAACAAATGTTTGTACAGATTAAAGTGCAGTAAACTTATCAAGGAGGAACACATGGAAAGAAATTTACTGCTGTTTGATAAAAGATTAAAATCTCATCACGACAGTAATAGTTTGATTAACAAATATATAAAAAATGAAAGGGCTGATGGAAAAAGTTTTGAACTGATGTTACAGGAGGAGCCTGACAACAGAAAAAAATCTATTTATGTACATACACCATATTGCGATAAAATATGTTCTTTCTGCAATCTTAACAGAAAGCAGATAGATGGAAGTCTGGATTCATATGCACAATATTTAGCAGATGAATTTGATAAATATGGGCAAAGTAATTATTTTAAAAAAAGTGAATTTGAAGTAATATTTTTTGGCGGAGGAACACCTACTGTGTATAAACCTCAACAGCTTGAAATAATACTTGAAAGTATAAAAAGAAATGTCACTTTAGCCAAAGACTATGAGTTTACATTTGAAACTACACTGCATAATCTTACAGAAGAAAAACTGGAAGTTATGATGAAATATGGAGTAAACAGATTAAGTGTAGGAATTCAGACATTTTCAAGCAGAGGAAGAGAATTCTATAACAGAACTTATGAGAAAGAAGAAGTTATTGAAAGACTTAAAAAACTAAAAGAGTTTTTCAGAGGGGATGTTTGTGTAGATATTATCTATAATTTTCCTGATGAAACTTTAGAAGAAGTAATTGAGGATGCGAGATTAGTAAAAGAATTGGAGTTGAGCAGTGCAAGTTTCTATTCATTGATGGTGCATGAAGGGTCTAAATTATCTAAAGATATTGAGGCAGAAAGAGTGAAATTAGAGGAGGATATGAAAAAAGATTATCTTCTATACCAGCACTTTGTAGATGAAATGTTAAGAGAAGATAAATATCATGTTCTTGAATTGACTAAAATAGCTAAGAACAATGGAGATAATTACAAATATATCAAAGTTAGAAATACTGGTGGAGACACATTTCCAATAGGAGTAGGAGCAGGAGGATCAATACATGGGATTGGAGTTTATAGAATGAGCAAAGAGATGTCATTCTTCTCTAAACAGACTGATTATCATGAAAGATTCTCAAGACTTTCTGGATTTATGCAGTTTCCAGTAATAAATAAGGCAGATGTAAAAAATATTTTATCTGAAGAAGAATATAAACATTTTGCTGAAAAAATGAGAGATTATCAAAGTAAAGGACTGCTTAATGAAAAAGAAGATTCATTTGTGCTTACACAAGATGGGATATTCTGGGGAAATAATATTTCAAGTGATATCATAATTTATGTAATGGAACAGCTTTTTAATAAATAGTTTTTAATAAAAAAAATATATATAAAACAGACTTGAAAGGAGAACAAAAATGAGCAAGAAATCAATAGGTTTAATCTGGGCGGCTCTAGCAGTTGCAGCATATGGACAACAGGAGGTAGACTTAGGAAAGAGTGTTGTTTACTCAACAACTGGATTTGAAACAGAAATGAGAAAAACAGCAAGTAACCCAAGTATAGTTACAGCTAAAGAAATTGAAGAGAAAAATTACAAAACAGTAGATGAAATATTAGCTGATATTCCAAGTGTCAATATTGTAAAACAAGGAAAGGATTCAATAATTGACTTAAGAGGACAGGGAGATAAAGCTAAGCAGAATGTACAAATACTTGTAGATGGGGTACAGATGAACTCTCTGGATACATCAATGACAGCTACTCCTATCAATACAATATCACCTGATAGTATTGAAAGAATAGAAGTACTTCCAGGGGGAGGTTCAGTTCTTTATGGAAGTGGAACTTCAGGAGGAATAGTCAATATCATTACTAAAAAAGGAACTGGAAGAAAAGCAACAGTAGGATTTGACCATAGGGAATATGGAAGCAATAAAACTAATGTAGCTGTAGGAGAAAGTTTTGGAAACTTTGATGTAAATCTTGCTTATACAAAAAATAATGCAAAAGGGTATAGAGATTATGATAAATCTGATTCTGATTATTTCCAAGGGGATATCAGATACAGAATATCTGATACACAAGATATTGGATTTAAATATTCAAAATATAAGGCAGACGAAACATATCCTGATATGTTAACTAGAGAAAAAATAAATGCAGATAGAGAACAATCAGGACTTGTATCAGGAGAACATAGTAAGACAAAAACGGATAAAGACGAGTATATTTTGACTTATAATAATAAATTAAGTGAAAAACTTGACTTAAATTTAGTTTTATTTTCACAGGAAACAGAAATGAAAATTGATAGTAGAACCTCTTATAGTGGTCTTTGGATGACACAAAATGCTTTGTTCAAAGATGAAAAACAAGGAATTAAAACTAAAATGAGATACTCATATGGAGAAGGAAGCTCAGTAATTTTTGGTTTGGAATATATTGATAATGATGCTAAAAGAGATAGCTTAATGAATATGCCTCCAATGATGAATAACATAAAGACTATAAATGATTTAAATAAAAAGACATACAGTGGATTTGTAATGAATAACTATGTATGGAATAATTTTGAATTTGCTCAAGGAATTAGATATGAAAAAGCAGATTATGATGTTAATAAATATGGTTCAAGAATAAAAAATGGAGCACTACAACAAGATCCAAGCATTTCAATGACTACAGATGAAGATAATTTTGCTTATGAATTATCTGCTAACTATCTTTATTCAGATACTGGAAAAACATATATCAGATATGAAAGAGGATTTACTTCTCCACCACCAGCTTTATTAACAAATAAATCTCCAGAAAAAGGATATTATTTAAATGATTTAAAATCTGAAAAATATGATAACTTTGAAATTGGAGTATCAGACTATATAGGATTTACAAGTTTAAATGCCTCAGTATTCTATACAATCACTAAAGATGAGATAACTAGTGAAACTGAGGGAATGATGGGAGGAAGTACAGTAATAGATAACTACAACTTAGGAAAAACAGAAAGAATTGGATTTGAATTAAAAGCTGAACAATATCTTGGAAAACTTACTTTATCCCAATCTTATGCATATATTAATGCAAAAATTAAAGATGGAGAAGTAAAAGATGTTGATGTATCTGGAAATAGAGTAGCAAATGTACCAAGAAATAAATTTAATATTGGAGCTAACTATAGATTTACTGATAACTTCAATTTAGGTGCAGAAGTAGTATATGTAGATGATGTATATTTAAATAACCAAAACTTGGGAGGAAAAACTAACTCTCATACTGTAGCAAATATCAGAGCGAACTATAACTTTAACTTTGGTTTAAGTTTATATGCTGGAATCAACAACTTGTTTAATGAAAAATATTATGAAGATGTAGACTATACATCAGCTTCAACATCAATGGGAGTAACAACACCAGCATACTATTCATACGACCCAGCAGCAGAAAGAAACTACTATGTAGGATTCAGATATAGTTTATAAAATAAAATTGTGAGGAATAAAAATGGAAAAAGTTTTATCATTATTGTTAATAATAGGAACTTTGGCAGCAGGAATACTCTCTATACCTTTAGGGAGTGTTCCAATTCCTCTGGAATATATATTTAATCCAGAGAAAGCTCCTGAATATATAAAAATTATAATCTTTAATTTAAGACTGCCTAGAATAATGATGTCAATTCTTGTGGGAATGATGCTTTCTTCCAGCGGAGTAGTAGTACAGACAGTATTTCAAAATCCATTAGCTGATCCATATATTATTGGAATAGCAGCAAGTGCTACATTTGGAGCAGTTATAGCTTTTGTTTTTAATCTACCTGACTATATGTATGGAGTTATTGCATTTTTTATTTGCCTGTCAAGCACACTTCTCATCTTCAAAATGGCGAAAAAAGGTAATAAGGTCAATGTAGCTACTCTTCTTATAGTGGGAATAGCAGTATCTTCATTCTTAGGGGCATTTACATCTTTTGCCATGTATCTGATAGGAGAAGATTCTTTCAAAATAACTATGTGGATGATGGGATATTTAGGAAATGCTACATGGAATAGAGTAATATTTTTAGCAATACCCCTTGTTTTTTCTGTGAGTTATTTTTATTTAAAGAGAAATCAGCTAGATGCTTTGTTGTCTGGAGATGAGGAAGCACATTCATTAGGGATAGATGTTAATAGGCTAAAAGTAAGAACATTGACTGTAGCAGCTTTAGTAGTGGCATTTTCTGTAGCTTTTTCAGGAATGATAGGTTTTGTAGGACTGATAGTACCTCATACAATGAGAATGCTTTTAGGTCCATCTAATTCAAAACTTCTTCCAAGTACCATATTAGCAGGAGGTTTTTTTCTGCTCATATGTGACACATTTGGAAGATTGGTACTGGCTCCTACAGAAGTTCCAATAGGAGTTATCACAGCGTTTTTTGGTGCACCATTCTTCTTATATTTAGCACTTAGAAACAAAAGGAGAGATTTCTAATGGAAGTAATAAAAATAGAAAAACTTAATTTTTCTTATGGAGAAAGAAAAATATTAAATGATGTAGATTTAAGTATAACTGATAAAAAACTTACAGGTATTCTAGGGCCTAATGGTTGTGGAAAAACTACACTTTTAAAGAATATACTCGGATATCTGCATAATAATTCTGGAAATATTGAAATATTAGATAAAAACAGCAGAGAATACACACAAAAGGAAAAATCAAAATGTATATCTTTAGTTCCTCAAAAATCACAGCTTATGTCTGCTATGGATGTAGAAGATTTTGTTCTTATGGGGAGGCTTCCTCATTTAGAAAATAACTGGAGTGGGTATACTAGAAAAGATAGAGAAATAGCAGAAGATTCTCTTAAAGAACTCGGGCTTGAAAAGTTTTGCAGAAGGGTGGCAGTAACATTATCTGGAGGAGAATTTCAGAGAGTACTTTTAGCAAGAGCTATTACACAGGATACAGATATAATTTTATTAGATGAGCCAACATCTGCCCTTGATTTAAACCATGCTTTAGAGTTGATGGAGAAAGTAAAGGAAATAATACATAAAAAAGGAAAAACAGCAGTTGCTGTTCTTCATGATCTTAATCTTGCTGCTATGTTTTGTGATGAAATAATAATGCTGAAAAATGGAAGAGTATACTGTAAAGGTACTCCTAAAGAAACTATGACCAAAGAAAATCTAAAAGATATATATGATTTAGAAAGTGAAATATTTTATACAGGAGAAGGGATACCTTATATAATTCCAAAGCTTAAAAAGGAGAAAAAATGAAAAGAATAAGAAAAAGTATTATAGTATTATTTATTTTAATATTGGGATTAAATGTTTATTCTATGGAAATAAAAGATAAAAAAATAACAGACAGTTATGGGAACAGTATAGAACAAAAAGAATACAATAAGATAGTAATACTTGATCCAGCAGTGGTTGAAATATTTTATCTACTTGGAGGAGAAAATAAGATAACAGCTATTGGAAAAACAGCTATGAGTGAAATATATCCTCCTGAGAAAACAAAAGATTTGGCAAGTGTGGGGACTATAACAAAACCAAGTTTAGAAAAAATACTTTCATATACTCCAGATTTGGTTATTCTTAATGGAATGGCAGCTTCTACTGGAGAGAATTTAAAAGCTTTAAAAATACCATTTATAATAAATAATGCTGGAAATATTTCAGATATACTTTCAAATATAAAAATATATGGAGAGATAACTGGGAAAAAAGCAGAAGCTGAAAACCTGTATGTTGAAAGTGAAGAAAAATTAAATAATCTAAAGAGAAAAGTAAAAGAGAATCCTTTGGATTTAAAAGGGGCAGTTTTATATACAGTATCTCCAATGATGGGATTCAGCAGCAAATCTCTTCCAGGGGAAATATTAGATATACTGGGAGTAGAAAATATAGCTGATAATCTTTTAGGAGATAAGCCTATAATATCACAGGAACTTTTATTAGAAAAAAATCCAGATTTTTTGGCAGGAGCTATGAGCATAAAATCTGCAGAAGATATAGCAAATAGTAATCCAGCAGTAAAAGAAACAACAGCTGGAAAGAAAGGAAATTTCTTTATTATAGATTCTAGTAAAATATTAAGAGGTTCTCCAAGAATATTTGAAGCAGTTGAAGAATTTTATTCTGAGCTATTGAAAATGAATAAATAAAAAACAAGTGAAGCATTATATTTGAATAAGATTTTAAATGTAGGAACAACAATTGAAATAGTAAAAGATTATAAAAAATTAAATGGTTTGAGTCCAGTAGAACACTGAATTCAAACCATTTATCTGCTCTTTTATTTTATTCTCTACTTGACAGGGTATAGACCAGAAAATTAATTCTTCTGGTCTTTTTCCTTATTTCACTATATTTTTTAATATACTGAACCTTACTATTTTCTTTGGATAATTCTATTAGAACTTATATCCTAATCCTGCTCCTACTATCCATTCACCTTTAGTTTTGTTTTTCCCAGTTCCATTATGTGAATCTCTTTCTATTTCATAACTTCCTTTTACATCGAATAGTATTCCATTTTCAAGCTCAAGGGCATATTTTGCATTAAGTCCCAAGCTGTGCTTATTCTTATGAGGAACCAATATATCAAAGTCACTTCCTCCTCTAAATCTTCCTGTGATATATTCCTCATCTGCTCCACTTAATATTCTTGTATAGCTTACCCCCGCTGACAGTGTACTCTTTCCTTTTTCATGTGGTATTACTTTTTTAACATCTACTCCCACTTTGGCTGTTGTATAATCAAATGACTTTGAATCTGTTTCTATAGCTAAAGCTTTGTTTCCCTCATCTGCTCCATCTTGATCTATATATGTATATGATAATGTTCCATATGGTTCTAAGAATAAGTTATTTCC
>NZ_JAWDXO010000058.1 GCF_032477075.1 Fusobacterium sp.
GAACTGGAAGCAGATATGAGGAAACAGGAAGAAATAATAAGTATATTTGAAGCTATAAAGTAAGAGTGATACTATGAAAAAAGGTGAGAAAGAGTTGGAGAAGACTTATAGATTATTTGGGTGTCGCTTTATTGAAGAGGATTTTAAATATATAAACAGAAAATTAAAAAAGATGAAGAAAAAAGAAGATATGTCAAATAGTATAATACTTTTAGAATTATTTAAAATGTATGATAAAGAAAATAAAGATAAGTAAAGAATTAAATACATTAATGATTTAAAAAATTAAGAAAGAGATTGATCAGAAAGTTAAGTGAAATTTTAGAAATTAAAAAAATTCTAAAATTATTATACTTTTCTTATAAATCAATCTCTTTTTATAGTTAAATATTACTTGTTTGTTCTTTTAGAGATATTTTCTAAAAGAACAGATAATCTCTTATGATTTAATTCAATTCCCACAAAATTTTTATTATTAAGATAAGAATTGAAACCAACAAGACCTCTTCCCATACACATATCTCCTATACACTCATATTGAAGATTTTTACAAATAAATTCTATTATTTTTTCTTCATCCATACCATCTAATTTTAAATTAAGCCTTTTTTCACTTCCCTGAACTATATAACATAGATTCTTACCATTGTTATAATAAGTACTATTATAAAATGTTACATATTTATATAACTTTTTCATTTCTTTTATAAAATCAGCAAGATATTCTTTTCCAATTTCAAGGAAACATAACTTTGCTTTTATCTCACTTATTCTTTTAAAAAGTATTTTATAAAATTCTTCATAACTTTGTACTTTAGGAATTAATCTGGCTTTCATATAAAAAGTATTTAGATTTCTTAAATTCCATGGAGGATCAATAAATAATATATCAGCTTTTTTCATAAAATCTGGAAGTTCATTAGTAAGATCATATACCATAATGATATTTTTATCAATATTATAAGGAACAGCAGACTGTATTGGATGGCTTAGATAAGAACCTCCATATTCCCATTTTTCATTCATCATTAACCTCCATCATTTCCCAGCTTTTTGAATAAACCTTGTTTTTAAAAATTTCTGCAATACCTGTTATTTGTTTTAATCTGAAGACTTCTTCTTCTTCCATTCCTAAAGATTGAGCTATTTCTTCATCTTCAAGACCTTTTTCATATAGTTCTCTTACTAATTCTCCCATAAGTTCAACTTGATGAACACCTCTAGCTCGATTGAATTGTACTGTTGCAGCCATTCTTTTTTCTATATTATGTTCTAATACAATTATTGGAATTTCTTTAGCTTTGAAATATTTTTTAAAAATTTCATATCGATGAAAACCATCAACTATTATATACTTATCTCTATTTTGATCATAAATAGTAATTACAGCAAAACAAAAGCCATTATCTAAGATAGATCTTTCTAATAATTCCATATTATTAATTGCAACTTTATTAGGATTATATTTATTTGGCTCAACTTTATCTATAGGAACTATAATAGGAGTCATAACAGGTAATGCTATATTTCCTTTTTTTGTCTTTATATATCTCATAATATTGTTCTCCATTTTTTAAGTTTTTCTAATCTGGGATCTTTTCTATTGTCCACAGGTAAATTATTCTCGTAGTCATTTAGTACAAGCTGCTTACACTGCTGTCTTGCAACATATTCATTTTCTAGATGCTTCTGAAATCTTTTTTGAAATATCAATTTTTTATTTTCAATTGGATATGTTTCTAATAAAAAGTTTCTATATTCTATCCAAGAATCATAGTTTTTAGGTAGTTTTGTACATCTCAGCATTTTGCTGTCTTTTCCATAAATATTTCCGATGCTTATTCCAGCTATTCTTTTAAGAAGTTTATCATAAGTTTTAGGCTCAAATTCAGGAAGATCAACTAATGCTTTAAAACTTTTTTCATGTATCAATGAAGACACTCTTATTTCTCTCAGTCCTGTTCCTTTTTTATATTGGTAGTCATATATTTTAGAGTATTTTAATTTTTCGTCATAAATATATTTCCAAACATCATGAAAATTCCAGTCATATATAGGATAAAAAGAAAAATTATCATATTTCAATTTTGTTCCCCAATAAATAGAAGTTCTATTTATATTTACAGGATTTTTCATTACTGCTCCCCATCTGTTAGGACTTTCTGTTGCTCTTAAACCAACTAAAAAAATGGTGTCTTTTTTTAATTTTTGAAAATTTTCTATTACATCATAAAATCCAAAACCTTTATTTTTATCTCTGATAGTTTCAGTTTCTATATCCCATGGTTTATTTTGAATAGAATTTTTTTCTTTAGGTCTCATCCATAGGTATGATTTATTTTTTTCCCAGCATTTAAGCTGACCTTCTACAATACTTGTGGCATTAGTAAGATTAAATTCTATTTGAAGCCAGTAATTGATAGTGTTTTCTGGAAAAAGATTCATTAAATATTTTATTTGTTTTATTGTACTACTATATACCACTTCTTCATCTAAAAAAAATAAGCCTACTTTTCTATTTCTTTTAGCAGCTTCTTTTAAAGTGAGATGTGCGAGGACAGTACTGTCTTTTCCTCCAGAAATAGAAACACAAATATTTTGAAAATTATCAAAAAGGAAGCTTATTCTTTCCTTTGAAACCTCAAGAACATTTTTATTGGAATACATCTGCTTTATCATAAATTATTTCACACTTATCCTTCCATTCTGTATAGCTTTTTATATAGAATTTATCAATTGGTAAACTTGTTGAAAGAAATTGGAATTCCTTTATATTTTTCATAGTTTTTAAAAAATCATTGAAATTTAATCTTCTATAATGAAAGTCTACAACAAGTACTTCTGATTCTTCTGATATTAGATTTATATTATTGTAAGAAACAACATTTTTAAGTCTGAATCTATTATTTCTTGCAACAGAAATTTGTTCTTTTATATATTCTTTTTTAAAATCTCCTGTCAAAAGATGCAAATTTCGTGGGAGTGTATCAGGATCCTGGTCTCCAAGAAGTTTGAATAATAGGTTCTTCTCCCTTTCGTATCTTTCCCTCATAAATTTTGTTGTTCTTATAGTATGTATTTTCATTGGGATTGTTCTTTTAATCATTTTTATATCTTCAATTTTTAAATAATTAAAATCAAATCCTTTCCCCTTATATTTTCCTTTATTCTCAAAATTTAAAAGTATCATAAAGTCTTCATAGTTTTCTATCATAGGGAAATATTCAAAGATTATTTTATGAGAGGTTTGATTTAAGTAATGGTGGGCACAATTATATATCAGTTTATTTCTATTGCTTGTTCTCATACATTCATCTATTATAATTAAAGAATTCTCATTTATTTCTTCCAATAATCTATAAAAATATTTATATTTTTCAATATCAGAATATTCAATATATTCAATATTTGCATTTCTGATGTCATAATTAATATGAAATTTTTTAAAAAAGAAACAATAAATTTTATCAATACAGTTATCATTAAGATAACTTATAATCTCCTGCTCTTTTTGTTTTTTATTTAATCCAATTCTAATCATTTAACATTGCACCCCCTAAATAACAGCTTTATATTCTGTTATTTTTAGTTTGAAATTTTTTAAGATAATAAGAAAATCAAACTAGTTATTTTTCAATTTCATGTTTCTAAAGAAGTTTATTGAACTATACAATTTGAATTTTAACATTTTTTTGAAATTTTATATACCTAAAAAATTGTATTCTATAATCCACAATATGCGAAACTATCTCTAACGCGTTTAATTTAGTTTATATATATTTTTTAAAACAGTTTAATTATTTAAATATATAGAGTTCATTAATTTTGAATAAAAAATATTTAATTTTATATTATGGCAAATAAAAAACAGAAAATACTATGTGATAAAATATTTTTAATATTTGTAACAAAATTGACACAAATATTTGGTATTATTAAGGCATATAAATCTTTCCCCAAGATATTTTATATATAGATATGAAAAAACGGCATGACAATTAAGTCAATTGCCGTTTTTTTCATTTAAGGAAAAAATAATATTTAAATATATAAATAGGATTATCTATACTTGAAAATTTTAAGGAAAATAGATATTTCTAGATTATATACTTTTAAATAATAAAAATAAACTATAAATTACCTTAATTATTATCGAATTTTATTGGAAATATTTACATTGATGAAGTTCAATGCTAAAATATATTTAAAATTTTTAGAGGTGAGATAATTATGGATGAAATTGATAGAAATATTTTGAAAGAATTAAAAAAAAATGGGAGAATGTCCATATCTGAAATCAGTAAAAAGGTATATCTTTCTGTACCTGCTGTTGCTGAAAGAATAAGAAAAATGGAACAGGGAGAGATTATTGAAAAATATACAATCAAAATTAATCAGAAAAAGATTGGTTATAATTTATTAGCATTTGTGCTGATTAATATTGATGTAACAGAAAATATTGAAAATTTTAAATTGAAGATTATCCAAGAATCATGTGTATTAGAATGTTATCATATTGCGGGACCTAATGATTATTTGCTGAAGGTTTTAGTTCGTGATACTGAAGAACTTGAAAATTTTTTGTCAAACATACTGAAAAAAATTAATGGAGTAGTTACTTCTAATACAATAATATCTTTATCAACATTAAAAGAAGAAATAAATTTATGAGAGGGATAATTATGATATTTAAAGGTTTTAAGTTTGGAATGATATTGCAGTTAGCAATTGGTCCAATGTGTATTTTTATTTTTCAGACTAGTATTGCACATGGTTTTTGGATGGGAGAAATGGGAGTTGTTGGAACAGCAGTGATTGACAGTTTAGAAATTATCTTAGCAATAATAGGAATTGGAGTTATTCTTAAATGTAATAAGAAAGCAGAAAAGTTTTTGAAAATATTTGGTGTGGTAATTTTATTTCTTTATGGAATGAACTCAATATTAAGTGTATTTAATATTTATTTTTTACCCAATATAGGGATAAGCAGTTTTAAAAATTCTGGAAATATTTTTGTAAAAGCTGTTATTTTAGCTTTGTCTGATCCACTGACAATCGTATTTTGGGCAGGTATTTTTTCAATAAAAATTACAGAAGAAAAATTTTGTAAAAAAGATTTGCAGTTATTTGCTTTTGGCTGTATTTTAGCTACTTTATTCTTTTTAAGTTTGATTTCTTTTATTGGAAGTTTTACAAAACAGATAATTCCTTTATTTTTTATAAATATAATAAATTTTTTTGTTGGATTGCTTATGTTTTATTTTGCATATAAACATATTAAAACACCAACTGATAATAAATAGTTTAAAATTTATATGATAAATAGAAAGAGAATCATTCGACAATCCATCTATATTTGTGGTATATTAAACATATGGAGAATGTAATTTTATGAAAATATTTAAAATATAGCAGATATTGGAGGGATAAAAATGAAGTATGCAGAAGAAGGAGTTCAATATCATATAGGAATAAAGAAGGGTGATGTGGGAAAATATGTAATACTCCCTGGAGATCCAAAACGTTGTGAAAAGATAGCAAAGTATTTTGAAGATGCAAAACTTGTAGCAGATAATAGAGAATATATAACATATACAGGATATCTTGATGGAGTAAAAGTAAGTGTTACATCTACAGGTATAGGAGGTCCGTCAGCAGCTATTGCTTTGGAGGAACTTGTAAAATCAGGAGCAGATACATTTTTACGTGTAGGAACATGTGGAGGAATGCAGACTGAAATTATGGGAGGAGATATAGTAATTGCTACTGGAGCAATAAGAATGGAAGGAACCAGCAGAGAATATGCTCCAATAGAATTTCCAGCGGTTGCAGATATAGAAATAGTAAATGCTTTTATTCAAGGAGCAAAAGATTTAGGAGAAAAGTATCATACAGGTATAGTTCAATGTAAAGATTCTTTCTATGGACAACATGAACCTGAAACGAAACCAGTAAGTTATGAATTAATGAATAAATGGGAAGCATGGATACGTCTTGGATGTAAAGCTTCTGAAATGGAATCAGCAGCACTTTTTGTAGTAGGAGATTATTTAAGAGTTCGTGTAGGATCAGCATTTTTAGTGGTGGCTAATCAGGAAAGAGAAAAAATTGGACTTGAAAATCCAGTTGTACATGATACAGATGCAGCAATAAGAGTGGCTATAGAAGCTATACGTAATCTTATAAAAACAGATATACTATATTAAAGGAGAAAGATGTGGAAAAATATAGAGATATATTAGATAGAGCTTTTTCAGCTATGGACAATGCCTATGCTCCTTATTCTAATTATTATGTAGGAGCTTGTGTAAAAACGAAAGATGGAAGATATTTTATAGGCGCTAATGTGGAAAATGCATCTTATGGATTGACTAATTGTGCAGAAAGAAATGCAATATTTCAGGCATATTCACAGGGATATAGAAAAGAAGATATAGAAGTTATTGCAATTGTAAGTAAAGGAAAAACCCTTGCAACACCATGTGGTGCATGCAGGCAGGTATTAGTAGAACTTTTAAATAAAAAAACACCTATTGTCTTGTCAAATAATGAAAAAGAGATGATAACAAACATAGAAGAGCTTTTACCAATGTCATTTACAAGTGATGATTTATAAGGAGGGAATTATGTCTACACCACACAATCAAGCAAAACTAGGAGAAATAGCAAAAAATGTTCTTATGCCAGGAGACCCTCTAAGAGCTAAATTTATATCAGATACATTTTTAACAAATGTAAAACAAGTCAATTCTGTAAGAAATATGCTTGCTTTTACAGGAGAATATAAAGGAAAGGAAATAACTGTTATGGCTTCTGGAATGGGAATGCCATCTATTGGAATATATTCATATGAACTGTACACAGTGTATGGAGTTGAAAATATAATTCGTGTAGGATCAGCAGGATCTTATGTAGAAAAGTTGAATATATATGATGTAGTGCTTGTAGAGAGTGCATGGAGTGAATCAAGTTTTGCTCATACACAGAGTGGATTTGAAGGAGATAGAATTCTGCCGAGTGCTGAATTGAATAAAAAAATATTAAAAACAGCAGAAAGATTAAAAGTAAAAGTACAGTTGGATAAGATACACTCAAGTGATGTTTTTTACAGAGAGAGTAATGTAGATGGATATAAAGAACTCTATGCTAAATATGGATGTACTTGTGTAGAAATGGAAAGTTTTGCGTTATTCCATAATGCAGCAGTTTTAGGAAAAAATGCTGCATGTCTTTTGACGATATCAGATTCTTTTGTAACTAAGCAGGAGACTACACCAGAAGAAAGACAGTCATCTTTTGTAAATATGATGAAAATAGCTCTTGAGACATTCTGCTGATTCAGTGGAGGGAATATCTATGAAAAAATATAAGAGAATATTTACCATAGTTATAGATTCATTAGGAATAGGAGCTATGGGTGATGCGGAAAAATATGGAGATACAGGTGCAGATACATTAGGGCACATAGCTGCTTCAGTAGAAAAGTTCAATATACCTAATCTTCAGAAATTAGGCCTTGCCAATCTTCATCCAATGTCAAATGTAAAAGCAATAGATAATCCTTTAGCTTATTATGGGGAACTCAAAGAGACTAGTATAGGAAAAGATACTATGACTGGGCATTGGGAAATGATGGGATTAAATATAAGAATCCCATTTAAAACTTTTACAGAAACTGGATTTCCAAAAGAATTGATTAATGAACTGGAAAAGAGGTTTGAACGCAAAATTGTTGGAAATAAATCAGCCAGTGGAACAGAGATATTAGAAGAATATGGAGAGCATGAAATAGCTACTGGAGATGTAATAGTATATACTAGTGCTGATTCAGTTCTACAGATATGTGGAAATGAAGAAACTATGGGACTTGAAACTCTGTACAGATTTTGTGAAATAGCAAGAGAACTTACTATGAGAGATGAATGGAAAGTGGGAAGAGTAATAGCCAGACCATATATTGGTATGAAAAAAGGAGAATTTAAACGTACAAGCAATCGTCATGACTATGCTTTAAAGCCATTTGGAAAAACAGCTTTAGATATATTGAAAGCAGGAGGTTTTGATGTAATATCTGTTGGAAAAATCAGAGATATCTTTGATGGTGAAGGAATAACAGAAACATATAAATCAAAAAGTTCTGTACATGGTATGGAACAGACTTTAGAACTTTTAGATAAAGACTTTACTGGATTATGTTTTGTAAATTTAGTTGATTTTGATGCTTTATGGGGTCATAGAAGAAATCCTAAAGGATATGCAGAAGAATTAGAAAAATTTGATATAAATTTAGGAAAATTATTAGAAAAACTTCGAGACAATGACCTTTTAATAATAACTGCTGATCATGGAAATGACCCTACATTTAAAGGAACAGATCATACTAGAGAGAAAGTTCCATTTATAGCATATTCGCCATCTATGAAAAAGGCAGGAGTTTTACCCATAGCAGATACATTTGCTGTAATAGGCGCCACTATTGCTGATAATTTTGATATAGTAATGCCTGAAAATACAATAGGAAGATCTGTACTGGATAAATTAAAGTAATCAGAGGAGAAAAAATGACTAAAAAAGATATATTGAAAATAGTGGATCATACTCTTTTAGCTCAAACTTCTATATGGGAGGAGATAAAGGAAATACTTGATGATGGAATAAAATTTGAAACAGCTTCAGCTTGTATACCTCCATCATTTGTAAAAAGAGCTAAGGAATATGTAAGGGAGTCTCTTTCTATATGTACTGTAATAGGGTTTCCAAATGGTTACAATACAATAGATGTAAAAGTCTTTGAAACAGAAGAAGCAATAAGAAATGGTGCTGATGAAATAGATATGGTAATCAATATTGGAAATTTGAAAGAGAAAAAATATGATAGTATTTTAAATGAGATAAAAAGTATACATAAAGCTTGCAATGGAAAATTATTAAAAGTAATTATTGAAACTTGTCTTCTTACTGAGGAAGAAAAAATAAAAATGTGTGAAATAGTTACTGAATCAGGAGCTGAATATATCAAAACTTCTACAGGATTTTCTATCTCTGGAGCTACATTGGAAGATGTTTCTCTTATGAAAAAGTATGTAGGAAAGAATGTAAAAATAAAGGCAGCTGGAGGAATAAGTTCT
Source organism: Fusobacterium sp. (assembly GCF_032477075.1). Lineage (NCBI taxonomy): Bacteria > Fusobacteriati > Fusobacteriota > Fusobacteriia > Fusobacteriales > Fusobacteriaceae > Fusobacterium > Fusobacterium sp. The sequence continues at coordinate 9,129 of NZ_JAWDXO010000058.1, forward strand.
TTTGAAGATGCTGAAAAATTTATAGAAGCTGGAGCAAACAGACTTGGAACAAGCAGACTGATAAAAATAATGAAATCTTAATAGTAAAAACAGCAGCTGGAAAATTTTTCCAACTGCTGTTTTTTTAAAATCTAAGTTTATATCCTATGGATATCATATTATCAGAAATTTTTGATCTCTCAACTGAAACATCATATGATATATTTACAGATGTACTTTCACT